>NZ_JAMYOR010000015.1:0-114036 GCF_040319965.1 Mesorhizobium sp. M0830
GCGCCTATGCCGCGGACTGGAAGCATTCTTTCCGCCTGGTGCCGGCGCCAGGCGTTTGACCCGCTGCCGCCAGATCCGCAAGTTGGTCGGTCGCGACGTCTGTCTTTCTTGACCTGGACCTATACCCAAACGCTGTCAACTGCTCGACCGCAATGACCGCCATATCGCTCCCGCGCTCGTCGGTATCCGCAACAAACACAGGAGTACTCGCCACGACGGACGTCGGGGTTCGCTCTGGAATTCTTAGTTGAACCCGCTATATGACCACCTACATGGTCAGGAGAATGTCATGGATGTAATCAATCTGGCAGAAGCCAAGGCCCATCTGAGCGAGTTGGTCGACCGGGTCGAGGCAGGCCATTCAATCGACATCACTCGGCGCGGCAAGCCGGTTGCACGGCTCACCGCCGTGGCCAATCCTCGCAAACCAATCGACGCTGCCCTGCTCCGGTCTCTGACGGCGATTATGCCGCCGCAGACTGAGAGCGCTGCTGACCTGGTGCGCGCGATGCGGGACGAGGACCGCTACTGATGCTTTATCTCGACACGTCGCTGATCATCGCGGCGCTCTCCAGTGAAGCGATGACGCCGCGCGTCCAGACTTGGTTGGCGGAGCAGGATGCGGCGCAGCTTCTGATCAGCGACTGGACCATCACCGAGATGTCTTCGGTCATGGCGATCAAGCTGCGGACCAGCCAGATCAGCCTTGAACAGCGCGCTGGGGCGCTCGCCATGTTCAACAAGCTGGTCGCCGAGAGCTTCACCGTGCTCGGCGTGACTGGCGGGCAATTCCGGACCGCGGCGAAGTTTGCCGATCAGCGTATGCTTGGGCTTCGGGCCGGCGATGCGCTGCATCTCGCCATTGCATCGGAGCATGGCGCCACGGTGCACACGCTCGACCAGCGCCTCGGCAAGGCCGGTCCGGCGCTCGGCGTGCCGACGCGGTTGCTGACATGAAGCGGGCCCTCCCACTCTACCCTTGTCTGAGGCATCCATGGCCGGTGACTGGACCGAAGAGCAGAATGAGGCGATCGTCGCGGATTATCTCACGATTGCCGGGAGCGGAATGGCAGCTTCGGAGAGCAATTTCATTGACGAAATTCAGCTGTTGGGGAATCCCATGCTTTCGCAGACTATCCGCGAATCTACGACGACGTAGAATGAGGTCCGCCCGACGGGCCGGGCCAGCAGTCGAGTGACCGCTTACTCCGTGGCAATGTTTTCGAGGAATGTCGCCGACGGCACGAAGAACAAAGTGCCGGTGACGGCGCGGCTGAAATCCAGCAGCCGGTCGTAGTTGCCTGGCGGCCGGCCAACGAACATGTTCTCCAGCATCTGCTCTATTCTGCGCGGCGAGCGGGCGTAGCCGATGAAATACGTCCCGAATTCACCCTTGCCGACGCCGCCGAACGGCATGTTGTCGCGCACAATCTGCAACTGCTCTCCGTCCTCGACGATCGTGGTCAGCGCATTGTGGGCGAAGATCGGTTTCACGGCATCGTCGAGTTCGATATCAGAGAGTTTTTTTCTGCCGACAATTCCCTCCTGCTCGTCGATGGGGAGTGCGTTCCATGCTTTCAAATCATGCAGATACTTCTGTACGATCACGTAGCTTCCTCCCGCAAAAGAGAGGTCCTCCTCGCCGATAATCGCCGCCTTGACGGCGTCTTGATCCACCGGGTTTTCGGTGCCATCGACGAAACCGATCAGGTCGCGGTCATCGAAGTAATTGAAGCCGTGCACCTCATCCGCTACCGAAACCGCGCCATCGAGCCGCGACATGATCTGTGTCGCCAGCTCGAAGCAAAGATCCATCCGCGCGGCACGGATGTGAAACAGGATGTCGCCCGGCGTCGAGACAGCGTGATGCTGGCCATGAATCTCGCGAAATGGATGCAAGTCCTTCGGCCTGGGCGCTCCAAAGAAGCGGTCCCAGGCTTCGGACCCAAACGCCATGACACATGACAACCGACCCTCGAGGTCACGGAACCCAACTGCGCGCAGCAGCGCGGAAAGATCGCCACACAAGGCGCGCACGGCCGCGTCATGTTCGGGCCCGGATTTGATCGTCACGACGAGAAAAATTGCGGACCGCGTCAGTTGCGCGACGACCGGTTGCGAAACAGCAGATGGCACAGTTGAGTCCACAATACATCCTTTCGATATGTCACTCGGTACGAGGCAGTCGACGGGCAAGGCGCAGCAAGGCCGAGTTGCGATTTGCTCAATACGAGTTGCCGCAGGATCACTTTCGTATCAGCCAGGCATCAGCTTGCCTGTCAGTATTCCCCGACGTCGATAACAGCCTGGGCGAAGGCCTGTGGGGCTTCCTGCGGCAAGTTATGGCCGATACCGCCGGTGATGATCCGGTGGTCGTATCTGCCTGAAAATTTCTTGACGTAGGCGCCTGTCGGGATGGGGTGCGCCATTGGCATCACCTTCGAGAGTGATGGTGGGCACCGTAATCAGGGGACTTTCGGCCAGTCGTTTTTCCAGGCCGTCAAATTCCGGCTCGCCTTGTGCCAGGCCGAGCCTCCAGCGGTAATTGTGGATGACGATGCTGACGTGATCCGGGTTGTCGAGGCAAGCTGCACTGCGATCGAATGTGGCGTCGTCAAAGTCCCATTTCGGCGAGGCGATCCGCCAGATAAGATTCGCGAAGTCCCGCCGGTATCGTTCGTAGCCCGCCCGCCCGCGTTCCGTGGCGAAATAGTATTGGTACCACCATTGAAGCTCTACTTTCGGCGGCAACGGCATTCTGTTTGCCGCGAGGCTGCCGATCAGATAGCCGCTGACCGAGACAAGGGCTTTGCAACGCTCAGGCCAGAGCGCCGCGACGATGCAGGCCGTGCGCGCGCCCCAGTCATAGCCGGCGATGATCGCATGGCTGATCTTCAGCGCATCCATCAATTCGATGACATCGACAGCCAGCACAGACTGCTGGCCGTTGCGAACCGTCTGACTGGAAAGAAAGTGCGTCGTGCCATGGCCGCGTGCATACGGAATGATCACGCGATAGCCCGCCATCGCCAACAACGGAGCGACTTCGACAAAGCTGTGGATGTCGTAGGGCCAGCCATGAAGGAGGATAACCACGGGACCGTCGGGCGGACCCGCCTCGGCGTAACCGACATTCAGGACGCCAGCGTCGGCTTGCCTGAGCACTGCGAAGGAAGCGGCCGTCGACCGCTCTGTCGTTGCTCCATCCAACCCTGAAACAGGTCGTGCCTGAGCTGTGAGAACTGTCGTGAACTGCGTAGCAGCCAGACCGATTGCCGCGGCGCCGACAAAGGCCCCGCGATATCGATCGATCTCTTTCGGCGGTTCTGCATTTTCCATTGTTGCAACCTCTTTCCAGGGCAAGATCGGATGCCCTGCTGTTTGACGCAGCTTTGGCATCGCCTTCATTCATCGACTTGGCAGTGCCAGGCTGCATGCCCTGGCAATCGTTCAGGACGGCCTGGCGTGAGTGACGCCACCACCTGAAGTCTGACGCCCTTGCTGGGCAACCTAGGAGGCTGCTTCTATACGTGGGAAGACGATGCTGAGTGGCGCCTCGGCCTCCATCCTTAGAAATTCGGGGCGTAACCAATCGCCGCGCTTGGGCAGCGATCAGGTGGAGGTTCTGCAGCAACGCAAGCATGAATAGCTCCTCTGTTGTATGCCTTGGCTCAGGGGCGTTAGGACGGGCGAACGGCCAACTTCGCAGTTAGACGAGACCCTCGCGAACCATCGCGGCGCGAACGGCCGGACGGGCCGCAATTCGGGCGCGGAGCGCTTCCAAAGGCGCGGGAACAGCGACTTGGAAACGGGCGGCCCAGAGCAGCATCACGAAAAGATAGAAATCCGCGACGCTGGGTTTGTCGCCGAACAGATAGTCGGTCTTGAGTTCGTCCGAGAACAGGCCGAGTTGCGTGGTAATCGTCGCGCGCGCCTTGGCCTTTTCAGCATCGCTGCCTTGGTGCCACATGGGCTTGAAGCTTCGGTGTATTTCCGTGGAGACGTAGGTCAGCGCTTCGAGAACGCGCGTACGGCCCATTGGCCCTTCCACTCCCAGTGCCGGGTATTGTGATGCGACCCAATCGAGCACGGCGATGTTTTCTGTCAGCGTTTCACCGCTATCCAGTACGAGGGCTGGAACATACCCTTGCGCGTCACGGTGGTGAAATCCTCCCCGGAGCCGGTCCGCTTGGTTTTGAGATTGACGGTTTCGCGCTCGAAGGAAGCACCAGCCTCCTCCAAGGCGATGTGGTCGGCCAGGCTGCAGGCGAGAGGGCTATAGTAGAGTTTCACGGTCTTTCCCTTTCTGGACCCTCGATGACGTTTCGAAAATTTGGCCGTCGTCGGGCGCGAGACTGCTCATCGCGATGCGCCGGTCATCATTGCCGGCGGCATCCACGCCGTCGGCAGCCAACGACGCTCAGAGGACTCGCACTTGGCGGTGGGGATGGCTACGACACCGACAGCTAGGCGCGCCTATGCCGAGGTATGGTCGAGCTGAAACAATTGTTCGTGGTCGCCGGACGCTCAACGCCGAGCGTCTCAGCTCACATCAGGAATGGGTCAGGAGGAACCAGAGTCCCCGCCCTCCTGGACATGGCGTGCTCGACAGTCCGACCAGTCCTTCGCTCGGGAGACCATAGACGAAGGTATTGGAAGCGCGTGCCCTTGGCACGATGGCTCACATCCTGCCTTGGTTGGCATATTTCAAGCTGACATGCGGCGCGAAAACCGAAGCGTGGATTTGCGAAGTGCCGCCGACGAAATGAAGCAGTTTTTTCCAAAGCCAGGAGTCATCATCATGCCGGAGATGACCATTATGGGTCCGGCCGATCCGCAGTTGCCTGCGACCGACGCCGTCCATACGGCATCGAGCAAAGAAGCAGACAAAAATGCCGGCGTGCCGCAGACCATCCGCAGGCCGATCGGTCCCAAGGAAGAATTTGGCCGGGGCAACTGGGGCCATTGACCCTGACGGCATTGATTTCAGGACCGGGCGAGGCCTCGGTCTTTCCGCCGTCTCAACCGGCAAACGGTATTCCCAACCCTGGCCAGCACGGTAACCGCGACGAACCCGCTCGCAACCCGAGTTCGCGGCACGGCTCTGGCGCCGATGGGACCCGCTTCGTAAGCATGGACCTCATATATGGTTGACCAAGCGGACGACAACTCCGGTGTCAAGATGGCCGCCGTCTCGGTCGATGCCAGCAGCCTCGGCGACCAATTGGCGACCATCCATCTGGGTTTGAAGGCATCGCCGGTCCGCAACTGGCTGCTCTGGACGTCGGTTGGAATCGTGGCAGTCATTAGCGCGACATCGATCGGCCAGGTCGTGCTCAACAGCTGGAACCAGCCCTTCTACGACGCGCTGGCGCGCCGCGACTTGCCGGTTCTCCTATATCAGCTTGTGATCTTTGCCCTTATTGCCGGCAGCCTTCTGGTGCTCGGTATTAGCCAGGCCTGGCTTAACCAGATGATCCGGCTGAAGCTGCGCGAGGCGTTGACGCTCGACCTGATCGACCAATGGATGCACCCGGCGTGGGCGTTGCGATTGACAAATGCCGGTGCTATCGGCGTCAATCCCGATCAGCGCATGCAGCAGGACGCCGCGCATCTTTCCGATCTGTCGACGGACCTCGGGATCGGGCTGCTGCAGTCGTTCATCCTGCTGGCGTTTTTTGTTGAGGTGCTCTGGCGGGTTTCTTCTGGCTTCGTCTTCCACATTGGCGGTTATCCCTTGGCGATACCAGGTTACATGGTGTGGGCGGCGCTGCTTTATGCCGGCATAGCATCGTGGCTGAGTTGGCTGGTGGGGCGCCCGCTGGTCAATCTCGACGGTGATCGTTACACACGGGAAGCGGAACTGCGCTCCTCCATGGTGCGCATCAACGAAAACGTCGATGCCATCGCGCTCTACCATGGCGAGGCCGACGCGAAGCGACGGCTCGAAATGGACCTCAGTGCGGTGCTGGCAGCAATGCGGCGCATCTACACCGCCCAGATCAACCTGTCATGGGTGACCAACACTTACGGCTGGATTGGCATCGTGGTCCCAATCCTTATCGCGGCACCTGTGTATTTCTCGGGCCAGATAGGCTTCGGCGGACTGATGGTGGCAGTCGGCGCGTTTAACCAGATGAATTCGTCGCTGCGCTGGTTCATCAACAACGTCGGCAGCATCGCCGACTGGCGCGCCACGCTGATGCGTGTTGCCGATTTTCGCATCGCGCTGAATAAGACCGACGTGGTGCACGACATGGAAAAGCCCATCGAAGTCGGCGACAATGCAGATTGGCCTGACCACCGAGAAACTTGAGACCTGCTGTCCCGAATAGAAGGGCAAGCAGCCTGTTCTCGCCGCTGGACGAGGTTGTTCCCTCTCCTCACGGATTGCTTTGAGAGTAAGGACAGACGTCAACTTACACGGTCTGCTAAATGCTAATGGCCGGGCAACGTCTTTGCTCCTCGGAGCGGAGGAATGGCCACTTGGCATGTATGCCGGGGATCGCACATCCCTGACGAACTGTGACCGAGCGCATCGATGTCTTCTACAATCATCGCGCCTGGCCGCCCTAGACTTTAGCATCGACGAACAGGTGCCTGCGTAGAATTGGCGGGTACCTGGGACTGCCCCATTCTCCGCGTACCGGCCACCTGCGCCTGGGCCTGCTACCATACTGTCCTTGACGAGTTCGAGCTGGATGACAAGATGCCTGGGCCATTGGCTCTGAGGTCGGTTCTTCGTTCGACGTTCTGATGCCGGGCAGCTGTTTGCGAGACCGCTGGCCCTCGCCGGGATCGGTGACCTGCGCCACGATACGGGCCCTGCCGTCGCCGTCACCGCGGCCTCAGCTTGCAACCGCCAGCGGCGCCTTCTTCGCCAACGACGGCTGCCGGCGCAAGCGACGCTTGGCTGTAAGCTTGAGCGCGACCGGCGGCGCGCTGGACAGAGCGCCACGCACTGCATCGGCGATGCTATGAGCAACGAAATCGGCATTGATGTCGCCGGCCAGTGCCGCCGCCGCTTGGCTATCGTCGTTGCCGGCCTCCGACCAGAACGCGATGCCAACCCTGAGCGCCGGCCTGGCGCGCTTCAGCCGGCGCACCAAGAAGCGGGCGTGCTTGACGGAATCGCGATTGAGGAAGCCGACAACGACGGTATCGACAGCGGCAAGATCGAGCCGGCGAATGCTCGCCGGTTCCATGTCGGCGAATCCCGCCTTCGACACCGTCGCACCGTTGACTTCGAGCACCTGCGCCAGCATGGCAGCGGCGGCATCATCGAGTTCGCCGCGCCCGCCGCCACATAGCACTGATATGCCGACGCCATCAGGAAGTCCGATGTCGTCCTCGGCTTCCTTGCCCTCCCCGGCTGTTTCTTCTCCCGCAGCCGTCTTGCCGTCCCCGGCGGAGGCCGGTTCATCCTCTTCGGCCGCTTCTTCGTGTGCGCTGTCGTCGAGGTTTGCCACCAGCGTCAGCGCGCTGGCCGCCACCTGCCGTCTCTGCTGGTCGTCCATCACGCCGCGGACACGATCCTGCTCGCCGAGCAACAAAGCGGGAATGGCGACCTGGTCATAGAACTCGACCAGATATTTCTCCTCCAGCAACTCCTCGGCGTGGTCGGTGGCCTCTTCCGGGTCGCCGGCCAGCAGTCGCTGGTAAAGTCGGGCATGCGGTTCGAGCACCGGCTCGTTGCCGAACAGTACGTCGAGGAATTCGAACTGCGGCACGTGCCTGCCCAGCACGACCAGACAGACGGTGAGCGGCGTCGACAAGATCAGGCCGAGCGGCCCCCACAGCCAGGTCCAGAAGATCGCCGCGACAATGATGGCCAATGGCGAGAGCCCGGTGCGCGAGCCATAGAGCCAGGGTTCGACGACATTGCCGGTGAGCAACTCCATCACCACGAACAGGCCGGCGGTCCACAGCACCAGCGACCAGCCGGGCGCTACCGCCAGCGCCAGCAACAGTGGCAGGAGCGCGCCGATGACCGGCCCGATATAGGGGACGAAGCGCAGCGCCAGCGCTAGTAGGCCCCACAGCAACGCATTGGGGATGCCCACAATCCAGAGCCCGATGGTGATCGGTATGGCATAGACGATGTTGACGACCAGCTGCATCAGCAGATACTGGCCGACGCGTTTGCCGGCATCCTGCAGCGCCTGGGTGGTGCGGTGCAGATCGCCATAACCGACAAGGCGGATGAAACGATCGCGCAAATCCTCCCGCTCCAGCAGCATGAAGATGACGACAACGATGATCAGACCCGCCGAGGCCAGCGGGCTGATCAACGGGCCGATGAGGTTCTGCAGGAACTCGAGCGGCCGTTCTCGCGCGATGATCTCGACCGGCACGGGCTCTCGCCTGGGCGTGTCGGCGGCGGGCGGCGACGAATCCTGCAGGTCGATCTCCTGCCCGACGCGCTCGATCACCTGGCTCAATCTGGCAATGATCCCTCCTGCTGCCCCGGTTTCCTTGAGCGACCGGATCTTGGTCAGGATGTTTGTCTGGTAGATCGGGATGTTCTGCGCCAGTTCGCTAACCTGCGATGCGGCAATGAAAGAGAACAGAGCGAGTGCCGCGAAGGCACCGAACACACTGGCGATGACAGCGGGAAGGCGGGGAATGCCGACGCGCTTCAGAGCCGACACCACGGGCGCAAGCGCGAAGGTCAAAAGCAGCGCAATGGCGATCGGCAGGAACACTTCGCGCCCGAAATACAGCGCCGCAACCGCTGTCACGATCGTGGCGACGGTGGGCAATGAGGTGCGCGGACGGGCGTTGGCTGCGGAAAGAATGCCCGCCAAGCCGAGCTCTGATGGGTAAATGCCGTTTCGACGATTTGCCGCCATTGAATACCTAGCCTCGCCCGCGCGCCATGATCGGGCATATTTAGCTGGCGCGCAACGTAGCAGCTTTACGCGCTTGCAGGTTCCGACCGAACAGTCCGACTGGCACGTTGTCGTGACGCGCTGGTTCGATTCAATTCACGACACGAAGTGGCAAGTGTGTAACAAGTGGCCGAAGAGGAGGCGAAGGCGCCTTCAGATCGGCTTTGAGCTTGTTCCGCCCCATTGAGAATATCGACGACGCGCAGACGCTGGCGCAGGCCATCGTCAACATTATTGCCGAACCGTTCCTCGTCCTCGACGAAAAGTTTCATGTGCTGGCGGCCAGCCACTCCTTCTATCAGACCTTCAAGGTCGACCCCGAAGAGACACACGGCGCCCTGCTTTATGCGTTAGCCGACGGCCAGTGGGATATTCCGGCACTGCGCCTGCTCCTGGAGACGATCATCCCTGAGAAGACCGCCATGGACGGCTTCGCGGTCGAGTATGATTTCCCCAACATCGGCCAGCGCACGATGCTGCTCAACGCGCGAAAGGTGCTTTACGACCACAATTCGGCCGTCACCATCCTGCTCGCCTTCAACGACATAACGGCGCGGCGTGTCATCGAGCGCGAAAAGGAAGAACTCCTCGGCCGCACCGAAGACCTATTGCGGCAAAAGGATGTGCTGCTACGTGAGATGGAGCATCGGGTTGACGGAGGGGCGGCCTTGAGCGATTTCAGCCTGCCTGTTCATCGAATAAAACCGAGCAGCCTCGCGCAAGCGCTACTGTTGAGAGTGCATTTGCCATCAGATCATCCGGAGACACGAAATCGCCGGTTAGCACACGCAACTCTTCCACGCCTTCGGCCATCGACACGAAACTTCCGACCACTCGATCGCGCTTGCAACCCTCGACCACGTAAAGCAGATCGATCAATTCGAAGCCGCGCATATTCAGCCTCCAAAACAAATCGTCCCTTGCAGGATCTTGAAACGCATTGGCGGGAAATAATGTTCCCGGCTCGCCTGGCCGTGTAAAGAACACCTGGCCTGCGGTCGCGCCGGCGGCCTTGCCATCGGGATACTTCCACGATCGCACCTTGAGTCCGGGCGGCCAGCCTGTTGGCTTGTTCTGGCAGCGGATTTTTGGTCCGCTTGGCCGGTGCTCGAAAGCCCCTACCAGCTCCTAACCCTTACGCGCCGATGCCGCTCTTCAGCCGGACAGCCTGTCCGACGGCGAAGAGATGCGTTGCGCCTTCGCGGCGGACTGGGCGTGCGTTGCGATGGATCAGGGTTGTGGTTCTCATGATTGTCTCTCGTCCAGCTCCAGCGAGGCTTGAAGCAATGCCGGTTCGATCGCCACACAAACTCGCCCTTTGGCGCGAGATGGAGCGGCAGGCAGGTCTCCCATGCCTTCAAAGATGGTCGAGCCGGCTGGCTCGGCCTGCCTATGCAAGAGACGCCGAAGCAACTCGTCATCAACATTCTTATTCGAAGGAATACGTGAAGCCCTCCTTGGAGGCGCCGACGGTTACTTTTGTCATTTTTTCGCCCTCGAGCGAGCGGTTCAGCACGCCGCGGCTGAGTTCCGGCAGGAGCGTGTTGGTGAGGATGGCATCGATCATCCGGCCGCCGGATTCGATCTCAGTGCAGCGGGCCTTGACCAGATCCATGACACCGTCGCCGATGACCAATTCCGCATCGTTGGTTGCCCGCAGCCGGCGTGCGATCTTGGCGAACTGGTGACGGGTGATTGCTTCGATCATCGAATCCGAGAGCGGATAATAAGGAATGGTCACCACCCGGCCGAGGAAGGCCGCCGGGAAGACCTTCAGCAACGGGCTGCGCAACGCGGTGTCCAGATCTTCGAGCCCGGCCCGCAGCGTGCCATTTTTGGTGCGGTCCATGATGACCTCCGAGCCGACATTGGAGGTGAGCAGGATCAGCGTGTTCTTGAAGTCGATCCGGCGGCCCTCGCTGTCGTCCATCATCCCCTTGTCGAAAACCTGGAAGAAGATTTCGTGCACGTCGGGATGCGCCTTCTCCACCTCGTCGAGCAGGATCACCGAATAAGGTTTGCGGCGAACCGCCTCGGTCAGGATGCCGCCCTTGCCGTAGCCGACATAGCCGGGCGGCGCGCCTTTGAGCGTCGAGACCGTGTGCGCTTCCTGGAATTCGGACATGTTGATCGAGATCAGGTTCTGCTCTCCACCATAGAGTGTTTCGGCCAGCGCCAATGCGGTTTCGGTCTTGCCTACACCCGAGGGGCCGCAAAGCAGGAACACGCCGACTGGCTTTTCCGGCGCGCCGAGCCCGGCGCGGCTGGTCTGCACGCGCTTGGCGATCATCTCCATGGCGTGATCCTGCCCGACCACGCGCTCGGACAGAGTGGCGGCGAGCTTAAGCGCCTTCTCGGTCTGGCTCGACAGCATCCGTCCGGTCGGAATGCCCGTCCAGTCCTGGACCACGGCGGCCACGGCGTTGCGGTCGACCGATGGCAGGATCAGCGGGGTCTCGCCTTGCGCCTCGGCCAGTTCAGTCATCAGTTCGCGCAACCGGGCGAGATCGGCGGCCGGATCGGATGAAGGGGCAGCGGCAGTCGCCGGTGTCTCCACGTCAGCCCGGCCTGTTTTCGTCTCAGGCGTTTCGGTCTTGGGCAGCTGAGCTTCAACTGCGTTGGCGCCTGCCGTTTCGACATTCGTCTGCGGTGTCTCTACCGCATCGAGCTGTACGCCTTCGCCGCGCAACCTGGCGCGCAATTCGAGAATTTCGGCAACAAGTGCCTTTTCGCGATCCCAACGTTGCTGCGCGGCGGCCAGCTTGACTTCGTTTTCGGCAAGCCCGTTGTCGACCCGTGCCTGCCGCTCAGTCACCTCGATGCCGATCGCGGCCTCGCGACCGATGATGCCGCGCTCGACCTCCAGCGCCTGCCGGCGGCGCGTGATATCTTCGACCTCGGCCGGCGTGGCGTGCTGCGATATGGCGACACGCGCGCAAGCGGTATCGAGAAGGCTTACCGCTTTGTCCGGCAGTTGCCGTGCCGGGATGTAGCGATGCGACAGGCCGACCGCCGCCTCGATCGCCTCGTCGAGTATCTGCACCTTGTGGTGCTGCTCCAGAACGCCGGCCACCCCGCGCAACATGAGAACGGCCACCGCCTCCGACGGCTCGTCGATCTTTACTACCTGGAAACGGCGGGTCAGCGCGGGGTCTTTTTCGATGTGCTGCTTGTATTCGGCCCAGGTCGTTGCCGCGATTGTGCGGAGCTCACCGCGCGCCAGCGCCGGTTTCAGGAGATTGGCCGCGTCGCCAGTTCCAGCCGCGCCGCCGGCGCCGATCAGCGTGTGGGCCTCGTCGATAAACAGGATGACCGGCGTTTCGGATGATTGGACCTCATCGATGACTGCCTTCAGCCGTTTTTCGAACTCACCCTTTACGCTTGCACCCGCCTGCATCAATCCGACATCGAGCATGCGCACGCTGACATCCCGCAGCGTGGGCGGCACGTCGCCCTCAGCGATACGCAAGGCAAAGCCCTCGACGACCGCCGTCTTGCCGACCCCGGCCTCGCCGGTCAGGATCGGGTTGTTTTGCCGGCGTCGCATCAGGATATCGACGATCTGCCTGATCTCCGGATCGCGGCCGACGACCGGATCGATCTTGCCGTCACGGGCGCGCTGGGTCAGGTCGGTGGCGTATTTCGCCAGCGCCGAATCCCCGCCCAGTGCCCGCTTCGGCGGGGTCTCGGCGGCGGCAGCGGACGGCGCAGCCCCGGCTTCGAGCGACCCTTCAGTTACGTCGGCAAAGCGCTGGATGACCGCGGCGGCGTCGACCTTGTCAAACTCGCCGCTGATCTTCGACAGCAGGCCTTCCAGCACCGGCGTCTTTAGGCAGGCAAGGAGAACATGTGCGCTACGGACTTCCTCGACGCCGAATTCCAGCGTTGCCAGGTTCCAGGCTTCCTGGATGGCATGAAAGATATGGTCGGAAAATTCCTCGATCGACGTTGCGCCATATGGCAGCTTGTCGACGGCGCGGGTCATGTCGGCTGTGAGCCGGCTCGCATCCAGTCCCGCATCGGCGATTATCATCTGCACATCCGAGCGGTCGGAAAGCACAAGTTGCTCGATGAAGTGGACGAGTTCGACGTAAGGATTGCCGCGCAGCTTGGCGGTGTCGGCGGCGGCCTTGAAGGCTCGCACACCGACAGGATTGAGCTTGCCGACCAGTTCCTTACGCTTGAAGCTCTGCGACGACCGGCGCTGTTCCATCGAACGTGCTCCTGCAATCTGCCAGCCGATAACCTGCCACATAAGCCGCCACTTGACAAAGTGCGTGATGGACGAGGTCTCGAAGACCGGTCCAGCCAGCTTATTGCGTTTATGGACGTCCTGCACCGCCGGCTGCAAACAATCACGGAATTGGGCCCTTGCGCGATACATTTCTCATGCAGGATCGGCAATCATGCTACGGATGTCAGCATTCGGAGGCGGTTGCATTTAGCTTCTGTTAATTTTTGAGCAGTCGTTGAATTGTGGTAAAGTGCAGCGGTGTGATAACGTCGGGTCACATCTGGTTTGAGGGCCTTCGCTGGGGGTTGGTGTGATTGATCTCGCACTCTGGCTTACTTCGCTCGACGGTGAGAATCCGTCCGGGGAAGATTTGCGCAACGACCCAGCTTTTCATGAGCTGGAGCGCCTGACGGAAGCCCAGATCAAAGTCGTCCACGACGGCAACAACAAGGCCGCCTCGCAAAGCACCATTCCGGTCGACTGGCCTGCGGTGCTCGCAAAGGCGGAGGAGTTGCGCGCGCATGGTCGGGACCTGCGCCTGCTCGTCATCGTCACGCGCGCGCTGGCCAATGAAGAAGGGCTGGCCGGGCTGGCGCAAGGTCTGACTCTCATTGCGCAGACTTTCGATCAGCATTGGGAAACCATGCATCCGGCACTGCGGCCCAACGCTTCGCCACGCGATGCCGCCCTGCGCCGTATCAATGCGCTGCTCGACCTGCAGAATGGTCAGGACGGGTTGTTGGCGAACCTGCGGCAAATGACGTTCTTCGCGCCGCGCGCGATCGGCCCGATTCAGGGCAAGGATCTGGAAAAGGGTGCGCTCGACGACCGTGTCATGCTCCAGGAGGCCGCCTCGGGGTTGAATGCGGCGGAGAAGGCCGCGCTGATCAGTGCGCACGCACAACTCCTGAATCGGGTGCGTGCCGGATGTGCGGCCCAGATTGATCAGGCCAATGCGGAGATGCTCCAGCTCATCGCTGACGCCCGGGCAACGATCGCGGCACTCGATGCGGTCGAGGCCGCGCTCAACGCTCGTCTCGGCGGCGGCGGCGCTCCCGTTCCGGACTTAAAACGGTTCCTGCAGCGTTTGCTGACGACACTCGAACGGAATTCGGCAGCCGGCGCGGTGACGAATGGCGCGGCCACGCCGATGCCGGCGGAACCGGCAACGCCTGCTCGAAACGGTCATGGAGCCGATGCGATGGCAAGTATGGCAAGCTACGCGGAGCCGAGCACGGGGCTTCCCGACCGGATCTCCTCGCGCGACGACGTGGTGAAATGCCTCGACCTCGTCGTCGCCTTCTACGACCGCACCGAACCGTCGAGCCCGATTCCGCACCTGGCTCGGCGCGTACGCCGGATGGTGCATATGGATTTCGTTGAACTGATGGAAGATCTCGCCCCGTCTGGGCTGAAGGAATTCAGGCTGCTTGCCGGCGTTCCCGATGCCAAGAAGACGGCTCAGAAGGATGAAAGGTAACAACACATGCCAGCCGAAAGCAAAGCGAAGGTCATCGAACGAAACCGCGCGCCGCGAGTGCAGATCGCCTACGATGTGGAAACCTACGGCAGCCCGACGACGATCGAACTGCCGTTTGTCATGGGCGTGATGGCCGACCTTGCCGGTGCTTCGCAAACCAAGGAAGCGTCAAAGTCGGTGCTGGACCGCTCCTTTGTCGAGACCGACGCAAACCGCTTCCCAAAATTCATGGAGGCGCTCGGGCCCCGCGTCAAAGCCCGGGTGAAGAATACCCTGCCACAGGCCGAAGGCCAGGAGCGCGACGAAGAACTGGCGCTCGATCTCACCTTCAGCAAGATGGGTGATTTCGCCCCGGACAAGATCGCCGAGCAAGTTCCGCAACTGGCCGAGATCCTCAAGATGCGTCGTCAGCTCGAGGAATTGCTCGGCTTCATGGACGGCCGCGTCGATGCCGAAAAACGCATCGCGCAGCTTCTGAACAACGAACCGCTGCTTGGCAAGATCGCCAACCAGGCACTGTCGGATGACGACAAGGTTGGGGAATAAATCATGGCCGAACAGCAAAAGACCGCCGCAGTCGCCGCCGAGGCCGAGGCCATAGACCTTGGAGAATTCAGCGGACTCCTCGAGAAGGATTTCAAGGTCAAGAAGGACGACAGCGAGAAGCTGCAGCAACTCGTGCGCAATCTCGCGCTCGCGGCGCAGTCCCGTTCCGACACCACGACCATCTCGTCCAATGCGATCAAGTCGATCAAATCGCTGATCGCCGGCATCGACAAGATGCTGACGACCCAGGTCAACGAGATCCTGCACGCGCCGGAAGTGCGTGAAATGGAAGGCACATGGCGTGGCCTCTGGTATCTTGTCAACAACACCGAGACGGATCAGAAGCTGAAGATCCGGGTGATGAACATTTCCAAGGAACAGCTGGCCGATACGCTTGAAGACTATGAAGGCCAGATGTGGGATCAGAGCCCGATCTTCAAGAAAGTCTATACAGACGAGTATTCAATGCTGGGCGGCGAGCCGATCGGCTGCGTGATTGGCGCCTATGAGTTTTCCAACCACCCGCGCGACGTCGGCCTGCTGCGCAACATCTCGGGCATCTGCGCTTCGGCGCACACGCCGTTCATCGCGGCGGCCTCGCCGCGCCTGTTCCGCATGGACAGCTGGCAGGAATTGCCGAACCCGCAAGATCTGCAGCAGATCGTCTCCAACCCGGCCTATGCCTCGTGGCAGTCGTTGCGCGAGAGTGAGGACGCTCGCTACATCGGCCTGACCATGCCCCGCGTCCTGGCGCGGCTGCCCTACGGCACCGATACCGTTCCGGTGAAGGGCTTCACCTTCGAGGAAGAGGTGCAGGGCGACCACAACAAATATGTCTGGATGAACGCCGCCTTCCCGATGGGCGTCAACATCAACCGCAGCCACAAGCTGTTTGGCTGGGGCACGCAGATCCGCGGCGTCGAGAATGGCGGCACGGTGCTCAATCTGCCGGTGCACAGCTTCCCGACCGATGATGGCTCCATCGCGATGAAATGTCCGACGGAAGTCGCCATCGACGACCGGCGCGAGGCGGAACTGGCCAAGCTTGGCCTGATGCCCATCCTGCACCGGAAGAATACCGATCTCGCGGCCTTCATCGGGGCCCACTCGCTGCAGGACGACGAGACGCGAGCGGGGCGGCTGGTCGATCCCGATGCGCAGTCCAACGAGCGGCTGAGCGCCAACCTGCCCTACCTGTTCCCGGTCTCGCGCTTTGCGCACTACCTCAAGGCCATCGCGCGCGACAAGGTCGGCTCGTTCAAGGAGCGTTCCGACATGCAGATCTGGTTGACCGAGTGGATCAACCGATACGTGCTGGCCAACCCGGCCTTTGCCGACGACAAGGCGCGCGCCAAGCGCCCGCTTGCCGCCGCCGAGGTTCAGGTGGACAGCGTGGAGGGGCGGCCGGGCTACTACAATGCCCGCTTCTATTTGCGCCCGCATTACCAGTTGGAGGGCATCAACGCCTCGCTCCGACTGGTGTCGGAACTACCGTCCGTTAAGACTTGATTTGCAGCAACAACATCCTGGTTTTTGAAAGCGGTGGAGAAACACAATGCCCACGACTACAAAAATTGATGGCTTTCTGAAGGTTCCCGATATCAAAGGCCCCAGCACCCGCGACGGGCACGAAGATGAGATCGAAATTCATGGCGTCGACTACAAGATGGTCGCCCCCTATGATCCGAATTCGATCTCGCGCCGTGGCCGCGTGAACATGGGCATGATCAAGTTCACCAAACACTACGACAAATCCTCGCCCTACCTGAAAAAGGCGTTGTTCGACAACAAGGCCCTTGATGAAGTGGTGTTTTCGGCGCGCCGGACCATCGATGGCGAAAGTAAGGATTATCTGGTCATCACACTGAATGACGCCTTCGTCATGGAATACGACATGTCGCAGGCCGAGGATGAGGAAGACCTGATCCAGGAAGAAGTCAGCTTCGCCTACAAGAAGATCAAGTTCGTCTATGACGGCAACGATGAAGCCGAAATGGATGTCTATGTCGGCAAGTGAGGTTCGGCAGCCCGGCGCGGGCAAGCGGCAGACCACCGGTAGCTTGCGGGCAAAAAGCGAAGCCGTCCAGCCATCGCTTTGGGATCGCCTCGTCAATGACCTGCCGGGTCTGACCTCGGAAATAGAGGGGCTGCGCCATTTCCTGCTCGACGAGCTTGGCGCGGACCGTCTCGACACACTCGTTGCCGGCAGCACGCGGGCCATCGACGCCGATACGGAACTGACACCGGATCAGAAACGCCGTCTGCATCGATTGGCCTTTCAGACCCAGCACCGCGTCGAGATCGAAAGCCGTGGCGTGGTGGTATCGGCCCGAGTGCTCAGGGAAGCGGTACGACGTGACATCGAGGCGCTCTTCAACACGGAGCGCTTCGAGGCCACGCCGCTTCTTTCCGATCTGGAAAATGAACAGGTTTCGGACAATCCCCCTTCGCTCGCCGATTTTCCGGAGGTCCGCCGAAGCGTGGTCAATTATGGCGTGCCTTCCTTCTCGGGCCGCTCGTCCCGCGACTTCGATCGCGACGTGCTGGCGCGTGAGATCCGCACGGTGCTCGCCACCTTCGAGCCTCGCCTGAAGGAAAACGCAACAAAGGTTACGGTCACGCTCGGCGACAAAACCGTTGGCCTGAAGATCGAGATAGACGCCGTGCTGATCATGACGCCGACGCCCGAACGCATGCGCCTGCGCACCACGATCAATCTCGATAACGGCTTGGCGCGGACCGAAATTAGGGACGCCTGAGATGGATCGAGTCTTCGTCGAATATTACGAGGAGGAACTGACCCATATCCGTGGCCTCGCAGCGGAATTCGCCGACATGCATCCAGCAGTGGCGCGCAACCTTTCCCTCGACACGGTCCCGTGTCCGGACCCATATGTCGAGCGGCTGCTGGACGGCGTCGCCTTCCTCGCCGCGCGCACCCGGCTGAAGATCGACGCCGAGCGCTCGCGATTTTCCCGCAGCGTGCTCGATGTTCTCTATCCCGATCTGGTCACGCCGGCGCCGGCGACGGCGATGGTGGTCCTGAAACCCGGCCAGCAGGTCCAGACCATGCTCGCCGGCCACGTCGTCAAGCGCAACACGCGGCTGGTTTCCAGCCTGCAGTCCGGCCTGTCGACACGCTGCACTTTCTCTACCGCGCAAGAAATGACCCTGTGGCCGATAGGGATTACTTCGGTCAGCTATTTTCAGGATCGCAGTGCGATGGCGATGGCCGGCATAGGGCCGATCGGCGGCGTCGGCGGCGAGGCGGCGCTCCGCATCACGCTGGCCCGGACCGGAAAAGGCAAGCTCGACGAACTGGCGCTCGACCGACTCGACCTCTATTTTGCCGGGCGCACCAAGGCGCCGCTGCTGTTCGACGCGATCTTCGGCGCCTGCACGGCTGCCGGCGCACGACCCGAAGGCAAGACCAACCCGTTGTCGGCCTTGCCGGTACCCGCAATGGTCGGCATCAGCGACGACGAAGCCTTGATGCCGCGCACGCGCGCGACATTCGAAGGGTACCGCCTGCTGCGCGAATACTTCATGATGCCCGAACGCTTTCACTATGCGCGGCTTTCGGGGCTGCAGCCCATCGTGCGCAAATGCGCGGCCGGGCTTGAGATCATCTTCCTGTTCAGACGCGCGGCGCCTGAGTTGGCCGATCTGACGCCGGCGGACTTCGAACTTTTCGCCACGCCGATCATCAATCTGTTCGAACGCGAGTGCAACGTCGTCGAAGTCGATGCGCGCAAGACGCGGCAGGTGTTGCATGCGGACCGGACGCGGGCGCGTGACTTCGAAATCTATCGGGTCATCCGCGTCGAGGACGCCGACAGTGAAGGCAACGACGCCGAAATCCCCGAACTCTTCAGCCTGGGTCAGAACCGCGGTAGTGGCTGGGTCTATTCAATCGAGCGGCGCCCACGCCGGGCGACGGAAGAGGAGCGCCGCGACGGCCTGACCCGCACGTCCTACACCGGGGATGACGTTTTCCTGGCCGTATCCCGGCCGCTCGCAAGCCCGACGACCCGGCCGCTGAAGCGTCTCGACGTCATGGCCCTTTGCACCAATCGTGATCTGCCGATCCTCGATGACAATCCGACCTTGACGCTAGAGGCCGGCGACCCGGTCGAAACTGTAAGGCTTCTTGGCGCGCTGCGTCCGCCGCAGCCAGCTATCCCCGCGGCACTGCCGGCTGGGGCCGACGGTGAATCGCGGGCCGACGATCTCGCCTGGCGGCTGGTGGCGCAGCTCGCGCTCAACTTTCTCAGTCTTGCCAAGGAAGGCCGCGGCATCGACCCCCTGCATGCGCTGCTCGACCTCTATGCCGATCGCGGCGATCCGAGCCTTGCCCGCAATGTGCATTCGATCGTGCGTATCGACTCGCAGCCGGTCGTCGAACGTCTGCAAATCGATGGGCCGATGTGCTTCGGACGCGGTACCGAAGTGACGTTGCATGTTGATCAATCGGTCCTGGCCGGCCAAAGCACCTTGCTGCTTTCGGCCTTGCTGGCGCGGCTGTTTGCCCGTCACGCCGGGATAAACGGCTTCGTGCGAACCCGCACGCGGCTGCTGCAGAAGCAGGAGGATGTGCTATGGCCGATGACGCCCGGCAATCGCTACCTGATCTAGACAAGCCCGACCCGAACCGGGCCGAAGTTTTATCCGAGACGTTCGACTTTTTCGAACTGCTGCGCCGTCTCGAACAACGGAGCGGTCTGTTCGGCCATTCCGGCCGCCCTGACCGTGAGCCGGCACGGCTTGGCCAGCATGTTCGCCTCGCCTTTTCCGCACGGGATCTGGTTCAATTCCGCGAAGCCAGCGGCAGGGCGCCGGCCCGGGTCACGGTGGCAAATCTCGGTCTATTGGGACCCGAGGGTCCAATGCCGCTGCATCTGACGCGCTGGGTGCTCGACCGCCTGTCGCAACGCTGGTTCGCCGGCGCCGATGCGCAGCTGACCAGCGACACGACGTTCGTGGACTTCGTCAACATTCTGCAGCACCGTATGATCGCCCTCTACTATCGGGCGTGGGCGGATGCGCATCCGGCCGTACAGGTCGAACGCGCGGTCGGCGGGCGCATTCGCGCCATGCTTGAAGCCATGGCCGGGATCGGACTTCCCGGCACCCAGGACCCCGATCTCGATACGGTGAAACTTCGCCAGGCGGCTTCGCTCGCCAATCAGGTCGACGGCCCGGAACGGCTGACGCTGTTCCTGGCGGAAGCGTTCAAGGTGCCGGTACAGATCAAGGAATTCATCGCCGCCTGGGTAACAGTACCAACCGGCCTCCAGACCCGTCTTGCAAAGGCCTTTGCGGGGCTCGGCAAGGGGGCGACGATCGGCCCGCGCGTTTTCAGCCGCCAAAGCAGGATTGAACTGCGTGTCGGCCCGTTGGGGTACGAGGAGTTCAAGGCGTTCCTGCCTGGCGGCCAGCGGCTCAAACTGTTCAAGCAGGCGGTTCGCGACATGGTCGGGGAATCGCTCGACGTCGACCTGCGCATCGTGCTTGCGCGTGAAGCTGTGCCGCCGCCCCGTGTCGGATCGGTTCAGCTCGGGCGGACCGCCTGGCTTGCGCGACCCGCTGAAAGGGGCGATGCTGACGACATGCGGCTGCGGACAATCGTCGGATGGCGGCCGGAAATGGCGGGGGTCGCGGCATGAGTCTGCTGCTGACGCTGGAACAAGGGCCACGTACCCAGGCGGTACGGCAGACCCGGCTGGACGAGGGCGAGCTGGTGATCGGCCGCAGCGCGGACGCGGGCTGGCAGATCAACGATCCCGACATGTTCGTCTCGCGAGCGCATTGCAAGATCTCTGGCGGGCGAGATGGATATTTTGTCACCGACACGTCGAGCAGCGGATTGTTCATAAACGACTCCGACAGCCCGCTTGGTGCCGGTAAGTCGACGCGCCTTCAAAGCGGCATGCGGCTGAGACTTGGCGACTACATCGTCTGTGTCGACCTGCAAACGCCAGCCACTCAAGCACCCGCAGCCGGCCAGCCGGTTCCTGAACGCGCGCCGCCGGGGTCCCGGGCGCCGGTGAGCATCGGCCGCGATGACTTCTTTTCCGCCAAGGTCGAGGAAGAGCCGCGACGGCCACGTCCGGCCGATCTGCCGAACCCGTTCGAGCAGCCGGTTCCGGGCGCATTCGAACGTGCCAACTCCGACCAGCGCAACTCGCCCGGTTTCGATGACCCGTTCAGCCTCGATCCGGTTTCAACGCCCGTGTCGAAAAATCCCGCCCCTTATCGCGAACCGGGCGGCGCGACGAGCCAGGTGGACCCATTCAGCCTCGACCCGGTGCCGTCCCCCAGCCGCGGAGCCGAAGCCACTCCTGGAAAGCCGTCCCATTTCAATGATGATTTTGGTTTCGGACCAGCCGCGGCGCCCAGTTCGGCGAACGGCGCCAGTTCGACCGGACAGCGCGAGCGCATCGCCAATCCATCCCAATCCGCCAATCCCTGGGATTTGCCGGTGCAGCCGGCGGATGCCCCTCCTCCACCACGTGTGGGCGCTGCTCCCAAAGCCGCCCGCCCGCCAGCAGCGGCGCAGCCGGAGGAGATGGCGCTTCGCGCCGCGTTCCTGCACGGCATGGGTGTCGAGGAAGCCGAGTTTCCCGGACGCGACAGCATCGCGGAAATGGAGAAGTTTGGTCGCGAATACCGGCTGATGATGGAAGGCCTGATGCAGCTTCTGCGCAAGCGGGCTGAGGAAAAGGGAAACGCGCGCGTCGCCCAGACCATGGTCGGGCCCTCCGAAGTCAATCCGCTCAAGTTCCTGCCGACGGTCGATGACGCCATCGTGACGCTCATCGCTGATCGCAGCCCCGGATTTCTCGCCGGCGAAGCGGCAATCGCCGATGCGGTTCGCGATCTTGCGCAACATCACGTGCGCGCCTGGCGAGGCATACAGGCCGCCTTGCGGCGGATGATCGACCGTTTTGACCCGGCAGCGATCGAGGAAGAGCTGAAATCGAATTCCGCGATCGGCACCCTGCTCTCGGGTGGGCGGAGCGCCAAGCTGTGGGAGCTTTACCAGAAACGCCATCGCGAAATCGCTGAGAGCGCGGAAAAAAGCTTCCTTGGTGAAATCGGCGCTGATTTTCGAGATGCATATGAGGAGGAGTGAGAGATGATCGATCGACGGGAATTTGTCGTTGCCCTGGGCGCGACAGGGCTGCTTGCGGCTTGCCAGAGTGGTCCGCCAAAACCATCGGTGATCACTGTCAACATGACCGGCGGCGCCGGCATGAACCCGGGGCCAGGTGGCGGCGACCGGCCGGTGACGGTTCTCGTGATGCGGCTGAAAAGCACCGGCAAATTCAATTCCGCCGACTATTTCGCGCTGCAGGGGGATGCCGGCACGGCGCTGGCAGGCGATCTCATCGGATCCGATCAGATTTCCGTCGGGCCGGGAAAATCCGCGTCGAAAACCATCACTGTCGAGCCGGACGCGACGGCGCTGGGCTTCGTTGCACTGATCCGCGAGCCTGGCGGCAGGAACTGGCGGACAACCAAGTCGGTATCGCCTGGGTCAAAATTCACGATCAATGTCACGCTTGGCAGCGGCGGCATTTCCGCCTAGCGGCCAGAGCAAGGGGAGCTCAATGCAGAGAGTAGCGGCATGAGCGATGCAAACAGGGTGCTATGGTCCGAAGGGCTTTTCCTGCGGACCCAGCATTTCCAGCAGCAGGATCGCTTTTTCGAGGCGACGGTGCGCGGCGCATTGCAGGCCGGGCAATTGCATACGTTCGGCTTTCAACAGCTGACGCTTGACCAGGCATCGCTGGAGGCCGGCCAGATTTCGATACTGTCCGCACGGGGCATCTTTCCGGATGGGACGCCTTTTTCCATTCCCGAGATGATGGACGCGCCGCGACCGCTGCCGGTCACCCCGGACACGGGCGCCGGACCGGTGCTGATCGCCTTGCCGCTGGAGCCTCCGGGCGGTGTCGGCTTCGATCCGGCGCACGCCGCCGCCTCGGGAGCGCGATATCATGGACGGATCGTTTCGGTGCGTGACGCCGTCCAGGGCGGATCAGATCCTGAAGAAATCGAAATCGCCCGTCCGCAAGCGCTGCTGCTGGCGCCCGGCAAGTCGGTCGGTGGCTATACAGCCTTGCCGATAGCCGACCTCAAGGGGGTTCGAGCTGACGGTGGCGTCTCCCTGGACGAGACCTTCCTGCCACCAACATTGGTTACCGGCGCGGTCGCCTGGTATCGGCAATTGCTGCTGGAAGTTGTCACCGGCCTAGACCAGATCGCCGAGGCGCACGGGAAGATGGTCATGGGTGGGCCTGGGCGCAGCGTCGAAGATCTGCTGATGCTCAATCTCGCCAATGCGGCGCGTCCGCGGCTGGCCCACATGCTGGCGCAGGATGTCTTCCATCCGGCCGAGCTTTACCTGGAGCTTGCCGGGCTCGCCGGTTCGATGGCGACATACGGATCAAGCGCACGGCGGTTGGGCGAATTGCCCGCCTACGATCACATGGCGCCAGGCCCCGCCTATTCGGCGCTGGCGGATGCGCTGCGCTCGCTCATCCTCAGCCTGCGTTACATCGAGCCGAAATCGCGTGCGCTGCCGGTCATGCGGCACTCGACCAATGTCTGGAAAATCCGCATCGACAACCCGAAACTGCTGGTGGCCAGCCGGATCGTCATCCGGGTTGGTTCGGAGCTGTCGGAGGACGCGCTGCGCAAGATATTCGTCAATCAGGCGACCGTCGGGTCGGCCGACCAGTTCGAGGGCCTGTGGAAATCGCGTTTGCCCGGCATTCCGCTGAAGCCGCTTCATTCCCAACCGCGCGAGATTCCTTACGATGGCGATCGGTTATGCCTTGAGTTGGACCAGAAAAGTGAGCACTGGGCGTCGCTGCTCGATGCCCCCGGCTTCGTCATCGGCGTTTCGGGCGTGTTGCCAAGCGAGCCGCAGGTGGACTGCTATTCGGTGAACAGGTGAGATCATGAGCCGCGATGATCCTTTCAGACTGTCGGAGGATCGCGAACGCACTCGCATTCGATTGACCGGCGCGCCGATGCCGCGGCCGATGGCGCCACTCTTGCCAGGCGCGGTGGTAAAGCGCTCCCGCACCCATCCGAACGCACTCGTCAACGCATTCGCGGCCTTGCTCGAATTCGCTCCCGAGCTTGAAAGCGCGCTCGCGCCGGACAATCCGGAAGCTTTGCGCACCCGATTGCTCGAAGAACTGGTTCGGGCGCGCGATACGGCTATGTCGGCGGGATCTTCGATGGAGCGCGCCGACCAGGCGGCCTGGGTGGTGGCGGCCTTGCTCGACGATCTGGCCCTGAACACGCCATGGGGCGGTGCCAGCGCTTGGCCGCGGCAGCCGCTTGTGGTCATGCTGCGCGGCGATGTCGACGCCGGCACGCAGTTCTTCACGCGTCTCGACGAACTTGAGCGCCATCCCAACCGCGATCGCGAATTGCTGGAGCTGCAGTATGACTGCATGGCGCTCGGCTTCCGCGGCAAATACCGTGTGCCCGGCCGGTCAGGCGACCGCTCGCTCAATGCCGTTCGCGTGGCGGCGGCACGCTTCCTGCGCGATGCCGACGCCGAAGGCGCTCCACTGTCGCCAAACTGGAAAGGCGTGATCGCATCCGACGAGCCGCAGCGCTTCATTGTTCCGATCTGGGTCATGGCGCTCGGCGCGGCGGTTGTCGCCACGGCAATCCATGTCGGGCTCTCGATGGGCCTGAGCAGCCAGGCGGTCGAGCTGTCCGCACTTGTGCGCGCCTTGCCCCCGCCTGCACGCGGCGACATCAGCCGCACGTCGCCCAAGGTGGACGCCCCACCTCCGGAGAAAGTGGATTTTGCGCTCTTGCCGGAATTTCAGGCCGGGGCGCCGGCCGACCTCAGATCCGCCCTCAGCGGCACCGAGAGCGTTTCGCTGGCCAAGCTGATCATCCAGGGCTCCAACCCCGAACTGTTCCAGTCGTCGAGGCCACAACTGACCGAAGGCTTCGAACCGCTGATCGGGTCACTTGCCAAGGTGATCCTCGCCAATCAGGAGCTTATCGGAAACATCACCGTGGTCGGTCACACAGACAGCGTTCCGCTGCAAAAGACCAATCCGCTGTCGACCAACCAGCGACTGTCCGAGGCTCGCGCCCAGACGATTGCCGATATGCTGGTCCAGAACGGAGTGCCACGGGACCGCGTCCATTCCGAGGGCCGCGCGGCAACCGATCCAGTCGCCACCGACAGCACGCGCGAGGGGCGGGCCTTGAACCGCCGCGTCGAGGTGCTCGTCGAAAAGAGGTTGTGAGATGTTCATCCTGCGCTTCCTCTGGGCGGTCCTGACATCGCGCTGGCTGTGGACGCTGATCGGCCTCACTCTGCTTTCCCTGGTCATCTGGGTGTTCGGTCCGATCGTCAGGGTCGGTCCCTACGAACCGTTCGCCTCTGATAACGTGCGCATCGTCATCATCGCGCTGCTGGTCATCTTCTGGCTGATCTGGCTGATCGTTGCCCAGCGCCGGGCGATCCGCGCCAACCGCATGTTCGTCGCCGAGATTGCCGCGCCAGTGGTGGAAAAGCCGCTCAGCCCCGGCGAAGAGAATGTTGCGGCCGTCGGTGCCAAATTCGCCGAGGTGATGGCCGAGCTGAAGCGCCGCAAGCTGGGCGGACGAAAGTTTCTGCGCGAAATGCCGTGGTATGTGATTGTCGGGCCGCCGGCCACCGGCAAGACCACGGCCTTGCGGCAGTCAGGGCTGAATTTTCCGATCGACCTCACCGACGACCTTCAAGGTGTCGGCGGCACGCGCAACTGCGACTGGTTCTTTTCCGAACACGCGGTTCTTATCGACACCGCCGGCCGCTATGTCCAGCAGGAGAGCCAGCCCGACGTCGACGCGGCGGAATGGCTAGGCTTCCTCGACCTTTTGAAGAAGCACCGGGGCCGCCGCGCGCTTAATGGCGTGATCGTCGCGCTTTCGATCGACGTGCTTTCGGAGGGCGATGAAGCCATCAAGGCACACGGCCGCAAGATCCGCCGCCGGTTGGCCGAGCTCAACGACCGCCTCGAAATCCGCCTTCCAGTCTATCTGATGTTGACCAAGGCCGATCTGATCAAGGGTTTCGAACCGTTCTTCGGCGGTCTGTCCACCGCCGCGCGCGAGCAGGTATGGGGAACGACTTTCCCGCTGGATGCGCGCGTGGACGCCAAGACAGTCGAACGGGAGATTTCGACGCTGGCGACGCAACTCGAGCGGCGGCTTGTGCCACGCCTGGAGGACGAAGAGAAACTCGCCGCCCGTGCCGAGATTTTCCGTTTCCCGGCTCAACTCGCGAGTCTGTCCGAACCGATCCAGGTGCTGATCGAGGCGATGTTCGGTGAAAGCCGGTATGAAGAGGCTGCCTGGCTGCGCGGGCTCTATCTGACATCGGCAACGCAGGAAGGAGCGCCGATCGACCGCCTGACCGCGGCGCTGTCTTCTTCCTTCGGCCTTCCGCCACGCCGGACCCCGCCCGCATCAAGGGTCGAGAAACGCAGCTTCTTCCTGAAGAACCTGCTCACCGAGGTCATCTTCAAGGAAGCGGGCCTGGGTACATTCGATCCACTGGCGCAACGGCGCCGCGCCTGGATCTGGCGGGGTGCGGCGGCTGGATGTGCGGCAGCGGCCCTGTTGGCCAGTGCGGTGTTCATCTGGTCCTACTACGACAATCGCAATGCCATCGCGGCCCAGGCAGGCCAGTTCGAAGCGCTGCAGATGCCGCTGACCTCCATCGCCGCAACGCCGGCATCGGTGGAGCGGCCCACCATGGATGGCGCGCTCGATGCGATGGAAGCAGTCGCGAATGCGCGGACAGCACCGCCTGCCGCCGCCCAGGATCTGCTGGGACCATCGGCCTCGGCGGAAATGGTGCGGGCGCAGACCGACACCTATGACCATGCCCTGCGCAATATCCTTGAGCCACGCATGGTCGCCCTGCTCGAGGCCACCATGTGGCGGCAGATCCGCGATCCGGATTTCATGCTCGGCGCTCTCAAGACCTATCGCATGATGACGGGTCTGTCGCAGATGGATCCTGATTTCGCCCAGAACTGGTGGGTAAACAGCTTGCCCGAATTCGCGGCCGCGGCACCATTTCCGACCGCCGATGCCGAAGAGCATCAGCTTACGGCCATCCGCCGGATGACGGTCGACGAGAGCTATGTCGCGCCCGACCAGGCCTTGGTTGCCGAAGCGCTGAAAACGGTGTGCACGATTTCGTTGCCGGCGCGTGCCTACAAGCAGTTGCTGGCGGATCCGGCAGTGGCGGAGCTCAAGGAATGGATACCGGCGAATTTTGCCGGCCCCAATGGCGGCAAAGTGTTTGCGCGGCGTTCCGCCAAGACACTTCGCGTCGGCATTTCCGGAGCCTTCACTTATGCCGGCTTCCACGACGTCATTCTCGACCGCATCGACGATGTCGCCGCTCAGGCGGCGCTCGATCGCGCGGTTTTCGCCGGCGGCTGCTCGGAAAATTCCGAAACCTCGGTCTCGGCGCTGTCCGAGGATGTTCTCAAGCTCTACTATGACGACTACGTCGCGCAATGGGACAGCTACCTGCGCGACATGAGGCTGGCGCCGTTGACCGATCTCAATGTCGCCAGTGAAAATCTGAAGGATCTCTCGAGTGCCGATTCAGCCCTGAAGCGGCTGCTGACCGCGGTCGTTCAGGAGACCGAGTTGACGCGCTCCGATGAGGCGCCGGCCGACGACAAGACGGCAGCCAAGGGCGCTTCCAAACTGCTCGGCAAGCTTGGCAAGCTCGGCAAGCTGGCGACAAGCGGTGCGAAACTGCTTCCCCGCGCCGGGGAAGCCGGCGAGGTCGACCTGACCGGCAATCTGGTGGCCGAACATTTCAAGCCGCTCAAGAGCACTATTGCCGAAGTCGATGGCCAGCCGCCGGCACTCGATGCCGCCGTTGTCGCGCTGACCGCGCTTTCGAATGTTCTGCAGACGGTCACGGCGAACCCCAATCCGCAGGATGCCATCAAGAAGCAAGGCGGCCTCGCCGAGCTGACGGGCGCGGTCGCCAGGCAGGCACAGATCCTGCCCGATCCCATCAACAGCTGGCTCGGCGGAATTGCCGGTGACACCAGCAACTTGACCCAGAAGGCGGTCACTTCGGAGCTAAACGCCATCTGGCGGGCGGACATACTGCCTTTCTGCCGGGCTGCGCTGAACGACCGCTATCCCTTCAGCGCCGACAGCGCAGTGGACGTCAATGTGCGGGATTTCGCCAGGCTGTTCGGACCGGCCGGGCTGATCGACGGTTTCATCAACGACCACCTGATCAATTATGTCGACATGACCAGCCAACCATGGAAATGGCGCGCCGATTTCGGCCTCGATGCTTCGGCGCTGGCGGCGTTCGAGCAGGCCAGACACATCCGCGACGATCTGTTTCCCGGTGGGACCGGACCGGTGATGAGCTTCACGCTCGAACCGAAGGACCTTTCTCCCAACGTCACGCGCGTCACGCTTAATCTCGATGGCCAGAGCCTCGTCTACTACAACAACGCAACACGGCCGCAACCAATGACATGGCCCGGCAAAGACGGAACCGGGGTCATCTCACTCGCCTTCCAGCCGATCGACGGATCGCCCGAAATCCTCCTCAACGAGACCGGCAGCTGGGCCTGGCTGAGAATGCTGCGTAGCGGCCGTTTCGCAGGCACTTCGCTGACTGATGTCTACAGCCTACGCCTGGGCACGAAGGGAATGTGGGCCGATTTCGAGCTCAAGGCGGCAAGCGTCGAAAACCCCTACAACCTGCAAATGTTCAAGAAATTCTCATGTCCACCGCAGATATGATCCTGCCTGGCTTTTACGGCAAAATCCCGGCGACCGGAGATTTCGTCGTCGCGAACCTACCGCGGACATTCATTGAGCGCTGGGACCGCTGGATGTCGATGGAATTGCTGGCGCGGCCCGATGGGGGTGAACTCGATCCGCGAGCCTGGCGCTTCATCGTCCAGGCCGGAATTTTCGGCGACCAGGCCTGTGCCGGCGCCTGGCGCATGAGCGAGGATCGCGTCGGCCGCCGCTATCCGTTCGCGGTCGTGCGGCTGGGTCCGCCGCCCGACCCCGGCGATCCGTGGTTCGATGCGATCGTGGGTTTCATCAAGGGCGCTGTCGAGGATTCCTGGACGATTGCAAGAATGAGCGAAAAGCTTGCCGCGCTTGCGCCGCCAGCATCACAAGGCGATGCGCAGGTGCTCGCCTTCTGGTGCGACGACTGGGAGATCTACGAATTCAGCTTTGTCGACATCCATGATCTTGCCGCGAATGGCTTGCCAGCGATGAGAGCCGCAAGAGCCGTGACAGAGGTGTCGGAGCAATGAGCTGCACGGTCTTTGCAGAAGGCAACGGTTTCTTCCACAAAGGTAGCGGGGGCACCGGGACCGCCCCGATTGACGTTTGTCTGTCTCCGCCGCCACCGCCAACAGGGCCGGTGCCCGTACCCTATGTGAACAACATGTCGGCTAGCGATCTGACCAAGGGAAGCAAGAGCGTCAAGATTGACGGCAATCCGACCGCGCTGGAAAACATTTCCGAGGTATCGACCAGCTCGGGCAACGAGGCCGGCACGCAGGGCGGAGGCGTCGTGACACACAAGACGAAGGGTAAGGCATCGTGCACGCTTTGGTCTTTCACGGTGAAGGTCGAGGGGAAGGGTGTGGGGCGCCACAGCGACCTTGCCATCCAGAACTGCATGTCGACTCCGCCCAACATTATCTGCACTTATGTCAAAGTCATCGAGAACCTGCAGCGGCCGGAATTTGCCACGATGCTAGCCGACGCGGGCAAGGGATGCCCGCCGGGCAAAGAAGATCCTCCCGAAACGAAGACCACGAAGAAGCAGCGGGCGCATGTACGCGGACGCGCGGCCTGTTGGTCGTGCCAGAAATCGATCAATACCGGCTTCTTCAAGAGCAGCGGTCGCCGCTATAACCGTGGCAAACGTTGGGTAGCTGACCATCAGCCCCCGCAGTCCGTCGTTTGGAAGGAACTGGGCGGCTGCCGCAACCCGGCGATTTTTGAGAAATGGAAAAAAGACAACAAGTCCGTTCAGCCGCAATGCGCTGCGTGCTCAAACACTCAAGGCGGCAGCGTCAGCACGGCGGATACGACGGCACTGCTCACGAAGCTTGGAATATAGCGATGACATCAGGTGGCGACTTCGATCGGATTTTCGAGGAGTATGTCGCGGACGTGGAAGCCGCACTACCCGCTGTAGTTCAGTGGTTCGAGCGGTTGAAAGCAAGCCGGAAATACACTGCAAAGGGCTTCAGCGTTGATGATATCTGGCCGAGCCAGACAGGGTCGCATCCAGTGATGATCCAGATCTTCCGGAAGCATTTCCTCAAGCTTGCCATCCTCATTGAACGCCTGGATCGCGAGGAGGAACTGGAAGATGAGCAGGAACCCTCCGAGGAAGATTGGGGAAAGGACGACGACGATGAGGATGACGATGACGACGAGTACGACGAGCGGCCATCGGAGCCATACCAAGTCCTGATCGAACGGCTGCGGGAGGAGCGTCCAGACCTCTATGCACATTTCCGTCAGTTCATGTTCATTCCCGTGGGGCTGGAGGATTATCTCCTGGTCGAGAGAGAGGTCGGAAATGGCTGACACCGATTTCATCTTGCACGATGTCGAGCGCGGCTGGCGACGGCTGCACCATGCGCCGAAGGATGTACGCGGCACCATGCCGGACTATGTCGATACGCCCGTGCACCTTGCTTGCCAGCCTGCTCTTATTCCATTGCACAAGCTCTACCTCGACGAACTAGCGGGCATGACTGAGCAGGCCATCGAATGGTGGCGCGACATCGTCGACAATCACGCGGAGGACGGCGAGAATCTGCGGGAGGCGGCACGCAAAGCCTATGCCGGATGGCCGGCCGGTCCCGCAGCGCACGAGACCGTCGTATCGGTCGTGCGCACCTATTGGCTGGCTTGCGCTCAAGAAGCCGCCAAGCTGCCGCCGGAAGCGGCGATGCTTCCCGAAGATTTCCTGCTGGCGACGCTCGACAGGGCCAGACACAAGCGCGCCATTCTCGTGCTGACCGCCATGCCCTATTGGCCAATTGGCCTGGATGAGAAAGGTAGTTGGTGCTGAACGATGCCGCCCGCCGTCTGGCTCGAAAACCGCACGCCTTTTGCTGCAGCGCTCCACGTGCAACCCGATGCCGAGGGTCAGGAGGTGCTGGTGGCAATGTTTTCGGCGAGCTTCGAGACGCCGAAGCAAGATAGGGAGCTTCGCCCCGCGGACGAACAGATGCCCGTTGCGTTCGGCGACGTGCCGTTTGGCGACCCGGTCCGTTCGTCGAATCGATACGAGGCCGACATCTCTCCGGTCAAGCCAGCCGCGGAAGTGATCGTCAACGGTACAGCCTATGCTCCGAACGGCAAACCGGTGCGCGAGATGCAAGTTGGCCTGAATATCGGCAGTATTCGCAAAGTGCTGAACGTTGCCGGCGATCGCATCTACAATTCCGGCAGCTACAGCTCGCCACATCCTTTCAGGAGCATGCCAGTCATCTATGAGCGCGCGTATGGCGGCACCGTGCCTGATGGTAGGGTCGAACAACGCAATCCGGTCGGCGTGGGGTTCCATCACGCGGTTTCCGCCGATCCCGCCGTCAAGACACAGGCTCCCAACATTACCTATCCGGGCGAACCATATCTCAGACCCGGCGATCGGCCGACGCCGGCGGGGTTTGGAGCGATCGGGCGTGGCTGGCAGCCAAGGATAGCCTATGCAGGCACTTACGACCAAGCATGGATCGAAACACAATGGCCTTTGCCACCAAGGGATTTCGATCCACGACATCATCTCTGCACGCCCGCCGACCAGCACCTGCCACGGCTTGCCGGCGGTGATGAGGTGTCGTTGGTCGGCCTTACGCCAACGGCGCGTTGGAGCTTTCGCTTGCCACGGATAATCGCGCCCGTGAGATTGATCTATGACGACAGGGTAGAAGAGCGCGCCTTCGCACCAGACACTCTGATCATCGAACCGGACCTTTGGCGTTTAACGCTGAAAGCGCGACTGTCCTTTGTGACGCGCCGGAATGCCCCGGCTTTGCGTGAAATAGTATTCGGTCATGTCACGCCAGCACTTCTGCTGGCCAGACGAAAGGATAAGCAATATTATTCTCCGCTCGGAGGCGACGGCACATTGCGCGACCGCCCCGTGTGGCTCCCTTGAAGCGGCCGCTCTATATCGCGGGGTTCGGAGCGGTGACGCCCGCCGGACTTAATGCGCCACAAACGGTCGCAGCCATCAGGGCAGGTCTCTCCGCCTTCGAGGAAATGATACTCAACGACCCTTTGGGCGCAACACAGATCGTTGCACGAGTCCGTGCTCACTCGCGATTGCGCCGCAGTGATGGCCAATGGCTGGTCAATATGGCCGCGCGTGCTATTGGCGAGGCGCTGCGTAGCGGGACGTCCCTGTCCGACACAACCGCAATCCTGCTAACCCCGCCCGAAAGCTTTCGCAATCATCCGGCCTATGGAGACATTGCGCCCCCAGATTTCTTGACGGCGGTGATGTCGGCGACCGGGCAGAGATTCCATGTTGCGTCACGCGCGATTGACGGCGGCGCGGCAGCAAGCATCGGCCTACTTGAACGCGCCGTGGAAATGATGGAGCAGCAAGGTATCGGGCAGGTTCTGCTCGGTGGGGTCGACAGTCTCGTCAATGACACGGATTTCGCTCGACTGCGGGGCGCGGGGCGCCTCAAAGGAGCAGACAACGCACAAGGCTTAGTTCCGGGCGAGGCAGCAGCCTTTGTTCGGGTAACCCAAAATCCGGAAGGAAAGGCACGCGTCCATGCGGCAATCCATGGCGTGGGGTTCGCCCAGGAGCAAGACAGTGTTCTCTCCGAACGTTACAGCCAGGGTCGCGCCCTGCTCGGGGCCCTGCGCGATGCGGTGAACGGATCGGGCCCCTCCGAACCCGATATCGACTTCGTCATCAGCAACGGCAACGGCGAGCGCTACAGCGGCTGGGAGCAGTTGATCACCCGGCCACGCTTTTACCGCACGCGCCGCGAGGCGCTGCCCACCGCTTTTCCGGCCATGACCATCGGCGATGTTGGCGCTGCTGGCGGCGCCCTGGCGCTGATGCTGGCGGCAGACAGTCTTATCAAGGGCTATGCACCCGGTCCAACCGCCGTCTGCGAACTTGCCTCGGAGAACGGCCTGCGTGCTGCGGCGGTGATGGCGCGTATGACGCGGCGCTGAAAATCACATCCAGGCCGGGAAGCGGCGGGTGACGCGCCAATCGGCAAGTCGCGCATCTGATGTGGCCAGTGCTGCGCGCAACGCATTGAGCCGCAACAGGCGCATCGACCGGAAATGCCGATGATTGCGCGCGCCCCGCCCCTCGTCCCACCATGCTTCAACCCTGTCCGCCACCGGCAGCGAGGTGTCGTCCAGATGGGCGAAATCCTTGCCGAGTAAGGCCGGGTCTACGACAAAAAGGTCGGTGTCGCCGAAATCGACCTCGAACAGGTCGCGAAGTGCTGCGCCGGCAGCAACGACAAGGTTCGGCTCACGCATTTTCTCGATCAGCCAGGGCATCACAGCAGGATCGCCGAGCAGGCCAACCGACGCTGTCGCCACCCCGCGAAGCGCGGGCTGCTCCAAATGCTTTTGCAGCCAGTCCTTACCCGCCTTCGTCGCAGTCGTCAGCAAGCGTATCTCGATCGCAGCCTCGGCAAGCCCTGGTTCCGTCAGTACGATCTTGTCTACCACAAGATGCGCAGACCGCGTCTCGCCAAGCAGGCAACATGCTAGGGCTGCCGTCAAACGCTCCTTGGATGTTTCGCCATCCAAGCCGGCCAGTGCTGCAGGAACAAGGTCGCATCGCTTGAGCGCGCCGGCGAGCCTAATGGCGCGGCTGCGCACTCTTGCATCGGAATCGACCGCCAAATCATGAAGACGCGGCCCCGGATCCACACGATGGTGCCAAAGCGCCGACAGCCCGAGGCAGCGCTGCAGCGCATCCCGGGCGTCCAGCCATTGCGCCACGAGCGGCCGCAGTTTTTCACGCGGCGTGCGCGCGACTGCGGCGGACAGGCTCGACAGGCCTGCCTCACCGAGGCTCTCTGCGGCGGCGACCGCGACCTCTATCAGATCGGCATCGCCCCAACGCAATGCCAGAGTGCCAAGCGCGAAAAGCTCGCCCGGCTCGGCATAGTCAGTGAAACGGGCCTGGGCCGCCTCCCAGCCGGCCTTGCCAGCAGCCATGAGTCCTTCGATGTTCGCATCGAGACGCTGGTCGATGCGGCCGATGTCCGTCTCATCGAGGATGGGACCATCAATCTCCCGGCGACGGCGAAGCCAGAGGAAAGCAGCATCTTCGGCATGCTGATCCACAATGGCGGCGATGGTCGCGACGCGGTCCATTGGCAACACTTCAATTGAGATGCACGGCTCCGCCGCGAATACGGTTGGTGCCGCTGGCCTGGCTCGTCAGTTGGCTGCCGCGAATGGTCACGCGGCCATTCTTCTCCAGAATGATCGACGCTAGACCGCAGCGCAGTTCTACGCGCTCGTGTCCAGTGATTATGACACGGTCGCCCTCTCGAGCGACTTGCAACTCCTTGTTCTTGTGCGCCGGATCGACGATGCGTCCGACGACCAGCGGTCGCGTGGGATCACCCTCCTCGAACAGCAGAGCCAGTTCCGAACCAATTGCCGAAAGGTCCAGTTCGGTCAGGCTACGCGCGGCGATCGCCGTCTCGCGCGGATTGCCAACGAAAACCACAAGCGGCGCTCCGTTTTCGAACCCGATGAGCAGGCCGATCACGACGCCGTCGATGCGATCCAGCACTTCCATGATGACGTCCTCAATTGTGGTTGATGGTGCTTCCCTTGACGATCACGTCGCCGTCGGCCTTGACGGTGATCTTGCCGCTGCCCTTGAGTGTGATGTCCTTGCCGTCGGCGACAATGGTGCCGTCCTTTTTCATCATGATCGACGCGTCGCCGCATTTGAGCGTGATCGAGTCGCCTGCCTCGATCACCAGATTCTTGCCGACCTTGATTGAACTGTCCGCGGCAATCTCGATGCCGCTGCCTTTGCCGACCTTAAGCGCATGCGCTCCACCGACGTCGGTGGCGTCATCGGCGCCGATGTTGGCTGTTCGTGCCTTGCCTATCTGGGACGACTGTGCCCCGCCGACGGCGAAACTCTGGTCTGCGCCGACATTGACACTTTGCGCCGCCGCGATGTTCCAGCTGTCCGCGGCCCCGATGTCGTGGCTTTGAGCCGCGCCCACCGTGACCGACCGGGTCGCGCCGATCGTATTAGCCTGCGGGCCACCCACCGTGCGTGTCTCTGACGCGCCCACCGAATCGACCCGAGCCGCGCCGACGCTTACTGTCTGGACAATCCCCACCGTCTGAGAATGATTGGCGTCGATGTTCTCCGTCGAGTTCGCCACGACATGGATGGTCTCGTTGGCCATGACCGTCAGCGAGCGGTTGGCGCCCACTGTCTCGGTGTCGTTCGAGCCGATGTTGGTGGTCTGGTCGACGCCCACCTTGACCGTCTTGTTGTTGCCGACGTCTTCGTCGAGGTTGTGGCCGACGGAGTGCTTGGCGTCGTGGTCGATACGGTCGGACTGGTTGTGCTGGACCAGCTTGGTGCGGTCGTGCTTGATCAGAAGGTGGTGATCCTTCTGCGCCTGGAAGTTGACCAGTTCGGAGCCGGCCTTGTCCTCGAACATCAACTCGTTGTAGCCGCCGCCACCTTTGGAGGAGTCGGACTTCCATCCCGATTGCGTGGCGCTGCCCGGCAGGCCGTAGGGCGGCATCTGCGAGGCGTTGTAGACCCTGCCGGTGATGATCGGGAGGTCCGGGTCGCCTTCGATGAAGTCGACGATCACCTCCTGGCCGATGCGCGGAATCTGGATGAAACCCCAGCCGCTACCGGCCCAAGTCTGCGACACCCGCACGAAGCAGGAACTGTTCTGGTCCTTCTTGCCCAGACGGTCCCAATGAAACTGGACCTTCACCCGCGCGTATTTGTCGGTGAATATTTCCTCGCCGGACGGGCCGACCACCGTCGCCGTCTGGGGGCCGCGCATGATCGGCCGTGGCGTGATCCGCGGCGGACGATAGGGCAAGGCGGTCGGCGCCAGGCCGAGGATCACCTTGAAGTTCTCGCTGTCGACGTCGGCATGGGCTCTGTAGCCCGGGTCGAACAGCCTGTATTCGGCGCTGACCACCAGATATTCCTGGTTCTGGTCTTCGCGTGGAAAGCTGTCCAGCCTGAACGTGCAGCCCGAATACAGGCCTCGTACGGTGCCGACAGCGGCGATGCGCTGGTGGACTGCCTGAATTTCCTCGCGCCGGATCGCGGCCAGGCTGTCGCCCCGGCCCACTTCGAGATGCGCGCCGGGCTGGCGGTAATTCTCTCCGGCGGCCAGTTTGTGACTGAACGGCTGGGCCGACTTGGCCATCAGGTCGGCGCCCGGTTTCTTGAAGTCATAATCGGTGTGGACATAGGCGCCTGGGCGCACCGAACTGCCCGGTATCCATTCGGTGATGTATTCGACATCGCGCCGCGAACCCTGACCTTCAAAGTTATAGAGCACTTTCTCGTAGCCCGGCGCAGGCTTCAGCTTGCTCATTGCATCGGCCAGGACAAGCGTGTGCTTGCCCTCGTCATGCTCGAAGAAATACAGGATGCCTTCATGCTCCAGCAGCCGCTGGACGAAATCCAGATCGGTCTCGTCGTACTGCACGCAATATTCGCGCTGGGGATAGGACCCCTGCAGGCGCAGATCGAATTCCGCCGTGCTGTATCTCTTGAAGACGTCCTTGATTATGTCGACGACGCTCTTGCTCTGGAAAATACGGCAATCGGTGGTGTTGCCGAGAAACCAGAGCCACGGCCTGACGACCGCTTCATAATATGCCAGATGGTCCTCGAGCCGGGTGAGCCGGAACTCGGACACGATGCCGCTGAACCAACGTTTCGGATCGGATTCACCTTCAATCGATACCGGGCCACCTAGCATCTTCAGCGGATCGATATCGGTGTCCGTGCTGACGAACCCGACCGTATAGGCAAAACAACGGCTGATCTCATCGCGCCCGACAAGATGCGTGAACGTCAACAGCTCGGAGCCAACCGGTGTCTGCACCACCGTGGCACGTTCATTCGGCATGGGTCGTGCCCCTCCTGGACGCGGCCGCCTACGTGATGGATTTGAAGTTCCCGCTATATTAACAGCATCACGTTCAGGAACTTTTTAAATCCGCCAAGCCAGGCCATGGTGAGCCTACCACATGTTTCTCTGCCGGCCAAAGAGAGGCGGCGACAAGATCTTACCCATCGATTCATGGGCTTGAAACGCCGCTGTCCTGTTTTACCTGCAAGCTGCTAGAATGGTGGAGTATCGATCGAGGGCGATCCTGGATGTACGTCAGTCTGCAAATCAACAACGTCGATGCCTTGCCCGCTGGCACCTCGACCAGCTACGCGGCGCGCGATCGCGGCTTCGAAATCGGACGCGATGGTTGTGACTGGACCTTGCCGGACCCCGACAAGTTCATCTCGGGTCGGCACTGCGAGGTTCGCTACGAGGCCGGCGCGTTCTGGCTGCACGATATCTCGCGCAACGGCACCTTCATCAATGGATCGAGCCAGCGCATGACCAACCCGCATCGGCTGGGCGATGGCGACCGGATGCTGATCGGCCGCTATATCGTCTTTGTGTCGATCGACGAGGAGCGCGCCACCGCAGGGAAACCCAGCCACGGTCCGACGCAGCGAGACGTGCCGCTCGCGACAGGCCGGCCGCTGGAATTCGGCGAGGGGCCCTTCTTCGATTCCGCGCAGCAACGGTCCGGGCGGCGCGTTCCAGCCGTGCACTCCCCACCCCTGCCCTCAACCAGAGACGAGGTGTTGAGGGAGATTGCGATCGGAGCCGGCATTTCGCCGGAATTGCTTCAATTGCGCGACCGGCATGAAGTTGCAGCCGAAATCGGCGCGGTCCTGCGGGCCGTGGTCGAGGAACTTAGTTTGCTGCTGAAGGCGCGGGCGGCCGCGAAAATGCTGGCCAAGAGTACACAACGAACGATGATCAGCGCCGCGGACAATAATCCGCTGAAGTTCGTTCCAGGGACCGACGATATCCTCGAAATCATGTTTGCCCGACGCAGGACCGGCTATCTTGATGCCAGGCGCAGTATCGAAGATGCATTCCGCGATCTCAAGACGCACGAATTCGCTACCTATGCCGCCATGCAAGCTGCGCTCTCCCGGCTGCTTGACGACCTGTCCCCCGAGGCAATCGGCAGGAAACTCCCGCCTACGTCCTTTACATCGAAGAAGGGCCAGGCTTGGGACGCCTATGTGTCGACATGGCGGACCATGGAAGAGGCACATGAAAACGGCATGCTGGACATCTTCCTGGCGTATTTCAGCGAGGCCTACGCCAAAGCCGACAAGCAAAAATAGGCGATCCCAGGAAACGCACGGCACGGCAGTCGGCGAAGAAAAGTCTCTCCGACGCCCGGGACCCGGTTCCAATCGACAATTTCTGAGATTACGATCGGATACGACAGTTCGCCTAGCGGGTAAGACTCATTGACCTGGGGGTCTGCGGCAAATGTCATGCTACGGCGGAATAGCGTTTTCTAGCCAATCCTCCTCCGGACACTGCCACGGCCGGCCGGGGCTGCCTTTCCTTTACCTGACCAGAAACCGTCTTGCGCCTGTCTCGCCCAATCGTGGGTACCCCGCCAGCACGGACGATCGGCGATGAGCTCGAAGGACGACCCCTTCGGCCTGGCGGGCAAGACCGTCATTCGCGCAAATCCGCGGCGCACGCAGAAATCGCCGCCAGCTCCTGAGCAACCCGTCGCGGGCGCAGACCAACCCTCTGGGGCCAAAGATTCAACCGTGTTCGATCCTGGTGTCGTGCGGCCGCCGGGCTGGGCATCCGGAACCATAATCTATCAGGCTCCAGCCTTGGGTGCTGCGGCAAGCACCAGCTCTTCCGCCGCCCCGCCAAAGCCAGCCATCGAGCAGGCGCTGCTGCTCGGCGCCGCCGACATCGTCAAATACTCCGCGGCAAACCCTATTCTCGCCGCGGCGGCACCTTTGCTGATGCTGCTCGGGCAGCTCAGGCTCATGTCCGTCGAAATACGAGCGGAGCCACTGGCGGAACATGTCACCGAGACGATTGAAAAATTCGACCGGACAGTGGAGAAGTCAGGCGTTGCCGAAGAGGATGCGCGGATTGCGAAATTCGCCCTCTGCGAAACCGTCGACGATCTCATCGGCAACCTGCCCTGGCCCAGGAGTGACGACTGGGCGCAACACAGCATGCTGGGGCAGTTCTTTCACACCGAGCGCACCGGCACAGGTTTCTACGAAGCACTGAACAAGATACTGGCCAATCCCGAGACGCACTACGATCTGCTCGAACTGATGCATGCCTGCCTGTCGCTGGGTTTCGAGGGCCAGTATCGAGGCGTGAAGCGCGAAGACAACAATCTCGAGCGCGTTCGACGCGATGTCTACGAGACGCTTCGCTACTTCAGGGCGCATGCGGGTGAAGACATCTCGCCGCACTGGCAGGGCTTGGCAGCGACGATGGTACAGTCATCGGCCCGCCTGCCGCTCTGGGTCGTCGCGGCAGCGGGATCGGCGCTGCTGACTGCTGCATTCTTCGCACTACGGGTCTTCATCAGCAATGAAGGCGACGCCGCCGCCGGTGAATTGCTGGCACTCAATCCATCGACGCCGATTGCCATCGAGCGCGCCAGCGTGGCGCCATTGGCCGAGCCGGCGAAACTCACCTCACCCACGGCCACCGGGCAGATCGACCGTATTCGTGCGGCGCTGGCCAAGGACGTCGAAGGCGGCGGGCTGACCATCGGGACGAAAGGCGACTTCATCGTGGTGGAAATCAACAATCTGCTGCTGTTCCAGTCCGGCAGGGCAGAGACGAAGCCGGAATTCCAGCCCATTGCCACCGACATCGCAGCGGCTCTGGAGCACGAGCCTGGACCAATCCGGATCGTCGGCCACACGGATAATGTCAAACCGCGAAAGTCGAGCGCGTTTAAATCCAACTTCGACCTTTCCGTCGCCCGGGCGAAGGCCGTGGAAGCGTTGATGGCGGCGAAATTCAGCGATCCCTCGCGACTGACGGTCGATGGCAAGGGCGAGGACGAACCGGTCGCCGACAATGCGACGCCGGAAGGCCGCGCCAAGAACCGCCGTGTCGATGTGATGATCCCCAGGGAGGAAACATTGTGACGGCCCGTTGGAAGCACCCATGACGCGTTGGCTGCTGCGGATATTCAGCGTGACCGCGCTGGGCGGCTTCGCGGCGGCGGTGTGGTTTGCCGGCCCCTTGATCCGGTTCGCCGATAGCCGGCCGCTCGGACCTGCCTGGCTACGCGCGACGATCATTGGTGTGATCGTGGCGACGCTGGCGCTTTATTACGGGCTGCGTTTTTGGCAGGCGAGGAAAGCGCAAAAAGCACTTGAAACCGTCATTGCGCACAATGACGATCGTGATGATGATGATGCGCGGGTGCTCGAAGCCCGCATGAATGAGGCCGTGGCGGCGCTCAAACGGTCGAGCGGCAAGCGCAACTTCCTCTACGAGATCCCCTGGTACGTCGTCATAGGCCCGCCGGGTGCCGGCAAGACAACGGCACTGGTCAATTCGGGTCTGAATTTTCCGCTTGCCGGTTCGGGAGACGCCCAACCGGTGGCTGGCATTGGCGGAACACGTGCCTGCGACTGGTGGTTCACCGACCAGGCCGTGCTGATCGACACCGCAGGACGCTACACGACGCAGGATTCCAATGCCGAGAGCGACAAGAAGAGCTGGCTCGCCTTCCTGTCGCTGCTCAAGAAATACCGCGCCAGGCAACCGATAAACGGCGTCATCCTGGCCATCAGCCTTGCCGATCTGATGAGCTTCGACGATCAGCAGCTTGATGCCCACCTCACCGAGATACGCAGCCGGCTGAGGGAAATCCACGAGACGCTGAAAATCCAGTTTCCAGTTTATCTGCTTTTCACCAAGGCCGATCTTGTCTCCGGATTCATGGATTACTTCGGCGGTTTCGACGAGCCACGCAGGCGCAAGGTATGGGGCGCGACATTCCAGACCGCGGAGCGCGACAGGAACATGGCCGCCGGGGCCCCTGCCGAATTCGATGCGCTGGCAAAACGATTGGTAGACGAGATGGCCGACCGCCTCCAGGAAGAGGCTGATCCGGTCACTCGCATCTCCATCTTCGGCTTTCCGGCACAGTTCGGCGCGCTGAGGAGTCGAATTACCAGTTTTGTCGCTAGCCTGTTCGATCCGACCCGAAGCCAGGTGAACGTCAGCCTGCGTGGACTGTATTTTTCGTCAGGCACGCAAGAGGGAACGCCTATCGATCAGGTGCTGGGCGCGATCGGCCGCAATTTCGGCGGCAATTCCCGTCCGCACTTTTCCGGAACTGGCAAAAGCTTCTTTTTGCATGATCTGCTGACGGACGTCATTTTTGCCGAATCCGGATGGGTTTCGTATGACAAATCGGCCGCAAGGCGTGCGGCGATCGCCAGGCTTGGCGGCCTCGGCGCAATAACGCTGATCGCTGCCGCCGCACTGGGTACGCTCGCCCTGAGCTTTGCGGCCAACCGATCGCTGATAGCCTCCACAACTCTTGCCATGGGCCAGTATCGCGAGACGGCGGCCCCATTGCTCAAGACGGCCACGGTTACCGATGTCGACCTTGAAAACGTCATCGGCCCGCTCGACCAGTTGCGCGATCTGCCGGCCGGGTTCGAAAACGGTGACCTGCCGACACCGATCGAAGAGACGTTCGGCCTCAGTCAGCGTGAGAGACTTCTTTCGGCGTCCAAAACGGCCTATCGGCAGGGGCTGGAACGAATGTTCCGATCGCGCCTGCTGATCCAGGCCGAGCGGACGATCCAGGCCAAGATGGCCGATCCCGTCGCGCTCTACGAACCGTTGAAAATCTATCTGATGCTTGGCGGCAAGGCACCGAAGGTCGATGACGCCTTGATCGTTTCCTGGATGAAGCAGGATTGGGAGCAGAACCGCTATCCAGGCGAAAACAATCGCGAAGGACGCGAGCAGCTCGAAAAGCACCTGCGCGCCATGCTGGCATTGGACGACGCTTACGATCCCGTCTTCGAACTCAACCGGCCGCTTGTTGAAGCCGCTCAACGTTCTCTCGGGCGTATGAGCCTTGCCGATCGAGCTTCGGCTTTGATCAAGTCGGCGACATACGCGGCCGCGCTGGACGATTTTTCCGTATCCCAGAAAGGTGGGCCGGAAGCGCAGCTGCTGTTCGAGCGCATCGATGGCAGCGATCTGTCAGGGCTTCGTGTTCCCGGAATTTACACCCATTCCGGCTTCAACACCTTCTATCTTCGGCAACTTTCGCGCATTGCGCAGATGCTTGTCGACGAGCAGTGGGTTCTCGGCGGCGGCGGCGAACGAGGCGACATCAACCAGCAACTGCTCAAGCTCGGCCCCGAACTTCTCGATCGCTACGGGAAGGAGTTCGCGGCCGCGTGGAACGGCGTTCTCGACCAGTTGAAATTCAAGGCGATGCTGACGGACAAGCCGCACTACATCGCCCTTTCAGCCGCTGCCTCCCCAAGCTCACCGATGAACCAGCTCTTTGCGGCGATCGCCAACGAAACAGCTCTAACGCGGGACCCAGGTGACGGCAACGGTCCCGGCACCGAGATCGAAGCAGGCACGACTCAGAACCCGCCGCGCAACGCCGCGGATCTGGCCAAGGGCCTGGCCCGCATCGGCCTACAAATCGCCAACGGCAAATCGCAAAGCCGCGCCGGCACGGGGGCCGCCGACGCACGGAACGTCGATCCAGGTGCAAACATCGAAGCGCAATTCAGACCATTCCAGGCCCTTGTGAACGGCCCTGCCGGACACCGCCCAATTGATGCCCTGACCCACAACTTCAGCGATATCTATCAGAGCCTGCAACTGGCGGCCGAAGTTCCTTCGCAGACGGAGCGCGTCAGTTCGAACCTGCAGCTACAGATAGCCACGCTTCGCGCCAATGTCTCACGCCTGCCCAAGCAACTCGGCCGGATGGTCAACGCGACGGCGGATGAGTTCGAAGAAGATGTCGCCGAAACCTCGGTGACCAACTTGAACCAGATACTCGACCAGACGGTGACGGCCCCCTGTGAAGCCGCGATCAACGGCCGTTATCCCTTCGCCGGCGACGCCACCGAGGATGTTGCGATGGCGGATTTCGCGAAATTGTTCGCCCCGGGCGGCTTGCTGGACCGGTTCTTCGCACAAAATCTCGCATCGCTGATCGACATGACCGGCCACGACTGGAGCTGGAAACAGGATGCGCGCTTTGGACGCGACCTGTCGAAATCGACCCTGAAAGACTTCCAACTGGCCGCGGAAATCCGCAGCGCCTTCTTCCCATCGGGCGGTTCGGTGCCTTCGGTCAGCATCACTTTCACACCGTTCTCACTGAACGGCGATGCCGATACGGCGATACTCGATGCCGACGGCCAGATCGTCCAGAGCAACCAGACCGGCAACGCGCCAAGTGCGGTCACCTGGCCGGGCGGTACGGCTTCCGCGTACGCCAGCCTAAGCCTGACACCGGAAATGCCAGGCCGCGAATCCGCGATCAAGTTCGAAGGGCCGTGGGCCCTGAAACGGCTTCTGGACAAGGCTGCCGTCACCGGCGACGACAGCAGCATGCAAGCGCGCTTCGTGATCGGCGGACGCGACGTTTCTTATACGCTCCAGACAGGCTCAGGCTCCAACCCCTTGTTCCTCCCCGCGCTTTCCGGGTTCAGCTGTCCCAAGGCGTTTTGAGATGGGGATGATCTGCTGAGCATGGTGCCGATCCGCAGACCACATACGGTCAAACCTTGGTTTTCCTTAGTTTTCGATACTTTAATGTTCGAGCCTGTGGCAAAGTGGCGCGAGCGAGCGTCCAAAGGTGCGCCGCAGAAGGACGCCTGAAAAGCGCTTGGTGGCAAATTGAATACTGTCGCCCTTCCCATTGAAAGCTTCGGCGTGAGCCACAAAGGCCTTGTCCGTGAGCTCAATGAAGACAGCTATCTGGTCGAGCCACACACTGGCCTCTGGGTGGTAGCCGACGGAATGGGTGGACATGAGGCCGGAGAGGTCGCTTCAGCCAGTATCGTCGATCATCTGGCAACGATCGGCATCGCGAGCTCGGCACCCGATCTTCGGGCGCGCTTTGAGGACAGGCTGAGCAGGGCCAATGCCGAGATCCGCGGCATAGCCGAATCTCGCGGCATAACCATCGGTTCTACCGTTGCCGCGCTGCTGGCGATGGACGGGCGGTTTGCCTGCCTGTGGGCGGGTGACAGCCGCGTCTATCTAATCCGCAACGCCTCGATCTCGCAAATATCGAGAGACCACACCGAAGTTCAGGAGCTCATCGACCGGGGTATCATCAGCGCAGCCGAAGCGCGCACCTGGCCGCGCCGCAATGTCATCACACAAGCGATCGGCGTCAGCGACGAGATTGTCATCGATTTCCAGCAGGGCGAAATCATGCCTGGGGACATTTTTGTGTTGAGCACGGATGGGCTGACGGCGCATGTCACCGACGCCGAGATCGAGGCGGCGACTGTTTCGGCGACACCTCAGGCAGCCTGCGAGAACCTGCTCGACATGGTGCTGGCGCGCGGCGGAACGGACAACGTGACGATCGTGCTTGTGAAGATCGGAGACCGGCGCGATGGCCAATCGCCTCGTCCAGATCCGCATAGAGCGGAGGCTTGAGGCTCATGAGCGCCGACGATAAGACGCGAATATCGGGGGGCATGGCCAACACCGCCGTAGGCACGCAACTCAGCGGCATCTACGAACTCGACGAGCGGATCGCATTCGGTGGCATGGGCGAGGTCTACCGTGGCCATAATATCCAGACCGGTGACCATGTCGCGATCAAGATCGTCTTGCCCGAGTTCGCCCGTGACCAGACGATCTTATCGCTGTTCCGCAAGGAGGCATTGATCCTCAATCACCTGTCGCATGACGCGGTCGTGCGGTACCACGTCTTCACGATCGATCCCGGGATCGGCCGTCCCTACCTTGCCATGGAATTCGTCGACGGCGAGTCGCTGTTCGACATCATGCGACGTGGCGCGATGCCGACGGCAGATGTGCGCAAGCTCTGCCACCGCCTCGCTTCCGGTTTGAGCGCCGTCCATCAAGCTGGAGCAATACACCGCGACCTCTCCCCCGATAACATCATCCTGCCCGGCGGCCGGGTCGACCGCGCGAAGATCATCGATTTCGGTATCGCCCGGTCGGCGAGCGTGGGCGGTGAGACCCTGATCGGCGGAAAGTTCGCGGGAAAGTACAATTATGTTTCACCCGAACAGCTCGGGCTCTACAGCGGCGACGTCAGTGAGCAATCCGACATCTACAGCCTGGGGCTGGTGCTGGTTGCCGCTTTGCGCGGCAAGCCGATCGACATGAGCGGATCGCAGTTCGAGGTCATCGAAAAGCGCCGGACCGTGCCTGATCTCTCCGACATCGACGACGATTTTCGTGACATTGTTGAAGCCATGCTGCAACCGGATCCGCGAGACCGGCCGGCCAGCATGGCGGACATCGCCAGAATGACGCGTGGCGAAGACGAAGGAACGATGCCGCCGACGTCCATCCCACCACGCAAGCGACCGGTCTTGCCGCCAGCCGAGCAAGCCCTTGCTCCTGATCCTAAGGGCCAGCCTCAGCCATCCAATGTCGCGGGACACGACGCGCCGCTGGCGACGGGCACGCGCGAGCGCTTTGTCCCGCATGTCCGGCCCGCGCTTTTGACCGCACCGCAGCCATCCCCGGCCGTCGGTCCTCCGCGCGCGGTCAAGGCGGATGTGCGCGCAAAACCCGCAAAGACCACCCGGACCGTAGCCATCGCCGCCTTGGCGACGCTTGCTGTCGCCTCCGGCGCAGGGCTCTATCTGAGCGGCTTCATGACGCCTGCGACGCCGACCGTCGATAAGATATCGCTTTCCGCACCAGAGCCATCAAAGCCCGCCCCAGAGCTGTCAAAGCCGCCCCCGGCGGACACTGCCGCGAATGCCCCCGAGCCGGCAAAGGCAGTTCCGCTCGCGCAGCCGGAGGCCGGCGCACCGCCGGCTGAAAATCAGCAAGATGCAGCGGCAGCTCAGAAGCCGCGGCCGGCCAAGCCCGCCGGAGTCCCCTCGCAGACCGGGGCACCCCCGAAGCCAACTACGGACGTGCAGCCGCCGCCCGAAAAGGCATCACCGGCAATCCAGCCCGATGCAGTGGCCAGCGACAGCCAGACGTCGGCGGCGCCACCTGTCACGACCGCTCCAGCGCCGTCAGCAGCCGAGAGCGTGTCGACGCCGCCGCCGGCCAAGCCAGAGGTTGTCAAGAGCCAAAAGGCCGAGCTACAGACCAACCAGCCGACACCGCCCAAGGCGACCACGCCGGCGCCTGAACCCGCCGCAAGCCAGACAGATACCGCGAAGACCGAGAGCCAAAAAGCCGCACTACCGGAAGCCAAACAGCCCGACCAGCCTGTCGTCGCGTTGAACGTGCCCAAACCAGGGGTTCCCGCGGCCGTCGACGACATTGCGCAACGGGTCTCCTGGGTTCGCGACTTCGGCGGCGGCGATTGTTTCTATGCGACCATGACGTCGGCAACCGACAAGGCCACCGCGATCGAAGGATTTGGAACTGCGGTCCAGCCATTCGAGCGCATGCTGGGCGATTTCCAGGCAAAATTCCACATCGAGCCGGACATCAGCGTCCGCCTCATCGAGCCAAGCCAATGCGAAGTCACCAATTTTCTGCGCTTTCTGGGGCAGACCGCCGCCGACAAGCCGCAGCTTATTCTCGATCGGACGTCGGTGCCGAACGGCACGCCGGTCAGCGGCACGCTGGTGACACGCGGCGGGCTCGTCTCCAGCGTGCTGCTGATCGATCACAAAGGCATGGTATTCAATCTCGACGACCGCATCGTCGTAGAACCGGGCAAGGCTACTTTCAGCATCCCGATTGGCCTCGGCGCGGCCGACAAAGCCGCCGGAAAGGCCGTGCCGCAGATCATAATGGTGATCACGGGCCTCCATGATATTCAGGCGGCCGCGTTCTCCACGCCGACACCCGCCGCGGTGCTGCTCCCCAAAATTCTTGAAGAAATTGAGACCGATGGGACTCGGTTCTCGGCCACCGCCCAGTATTTCCGGCTCGGCGGATAGCATGGACGCCCGATGGAACTCCGCCGCTCGCGTTCGCCCCGTTCGTCTGCCGACCTGCCCATAGAGCAGCATAATCCGCTTCGAGCCCTGGGTGCCCTGACAGGCCACATGAGGCTTGCAGTCATGGCGGGCGCCGCGCTGCTGGCGGTGCTGTCATCCAGCGAAGCGCGCGCCGAATTCACGGTTTGCAATCAGACACTCGACGTCGTCAATCTCGCCGTCGGCCAGAAGGTCGACAATGCGGACCAGACCGATGGCTGGTGGACCATCGGCGCCAATCAATGCGTGAACGTCATCCGCGAGGAACTGACGAACCGCTACATCTACATCTATGCCACGGACGTGTTCGGTCATGCGATCCTCACCGGATCGACAGAAATGTGCATCGAGCGGCGCCGTTTCTCGATACGCGGCATCGATGAATGCTGGCAGCGCGGCCATATCGCGGCGCAATTTCTCGAAGTCGATACGCTCGAACAGGTCCGCTGGACCTTCTTCCTGACCGGAAGCAATCCGTGACGCACAATATCGACACGAGCTTCAGGCACAAAAAGCAGGCGCGCGCCGCCCTTCGCAGGCGCGCGCTTTGGCGCAGGCTTATTGCCGGTCTCGCGGTGGTTCTCCTGCTTTCGATCGCCGCCGGTTTCTACCTCACCGCGGACTATTGGTCGTTCGGCGACGAAGATGAGGAGTTGCACGCGGTCGAGGGAGTGGATGATGTGCCGGCCGATGCATCCGTCTATGTGCCGGCCATCATCGACCTTGCCGGGGATCCAATGTGGATCACCCTGGCGCCCGATGCCGGCGCCGCAACGAAAGGCCGAACGATGCCGCGCCCGGCGGAACTCGATCAGGCCGGCGTTTCTCCCCAGATCGAAATTCTGTCCGACGTCATGCTTAGCGCCAGCGAAAAATTCATGACGACGATACCGTCGACGCAGGAGGATTTCGCATTCTTTCAGGCGCAAAGAAAGATCGCTGCCGCACCATCCGGCGATCTCCAGAACGATCTTGAGCCATCACCCACCGCAGAGGAACCCGCGGCGGTTCCGGACCAGAAGGCAGACGCCGACGATCCCGAAGCCGGCTGGGGCGAGACAATCGACGCGGGCGATGCTGCCCTTCCCGCATTCCAGAAGACCCAGATCGAAAACAACACCAGCGTCGCGGTCGTCACGAATGACTATCAGCGGTTCGAGGCGACCGAGGACATGTTCGTGAAAACCCTCAACGACCGCAGCCTGGACAGCGTTGTGCTCGATGCGCATTTCTCCGCCGACGATGCAAAGCTGGCAGCTGAGGCCCTGAAGGCGCTTTTCAATCGGGACAGTCTGGAACCGGGTTATGTGGTTGCCATGCGCGGTTTCAGGCCGAGCCGCGGGACGACCACGATGTCTCTCATGCAGGTTTCGATCTACGCCAGGAACGTGTTCGTCGGCACGCTGACGCGCAATGCCGCCGGCGCGTTCGTGTCGGGCGTCGATCCCTGGGTCCGCGAAGACCTGTTCAATTATTCGGGCGCACAGGCGGAAGGCACGCACAAAAGGCAATACCGTCTGCTCGACGCGATCTACTCGACGGCGGCCCGCAACAATGTCCCGACCGGCGTGATCGGCGAAGCGATCATGTATCTCTCGAGAGGACAGGACTTGGACGCCTTTGCAAGCGAGGACCAGCGCCTCGTGCTGATCTATTCGCAGATGCCGCGCGGCAAGGACGAAGGTGCCGGGCGGGTGCTGTATGTGGGTGTCCAGGGCAGCGAAAAGAGCCTCGACTGTTTCGTCTTCCAGCAGAGCGACGGCCAGTTTGCGTGCGTCACCGGTGACGATCAGGTTCGCTCGCTGACGGTAACCAACGGCATGGTCACACCGGTCAACGGGGTTATGACCTCCACCTTCGGGCCACGCAAGCATCCAATCCTCGGGACCGTTCGCATCCACAAGGGCGTCGATTGGGCGGCTCCCGTTGGCACGCCGATCGCAGCGGCCTTCGATGGCGAGATCACCTTCCAAGGCGATGGCGGCAACTATGGCAATCTGGTGAAGATTTCGCACGGAAACGGGCGCGAGACGCGCTATGCGCATATGCAGAAATTTGCAATCCCGGCCGGCGTCGGCACCAAGGTGAAAGCCGGCGACATCATTGGATACATCGGCACCACCGGCCTTTCGACCGGGCCTCACCTGCATTTCGAACTTTATCAGAATGGCGAGGCGATCGACCCGCTGGGCAGGGTTACCGCGATCGCTTCAGACGATTCCGCTGTCGAAACGCTCACCGACCGCATTGTTCATGTCGAAAGTGGCGGCAGCGCTCGCGCCAAGAACCCAAATTCTTCAGCGACCGGCGCCGGCCAGTTCATAACCAAGACCTGGATCAGGATGATGAGCACCTATCGCCCGGAGCTTGCGCGCACGCTGTCGACTGCCGACCTGCTCGCTCTGCGCTACGACGCCACGATCTCGCGCGAGATGGTGCGCAATCTGGCGCGCGAAGGCGAGGCCTATCTTCGGGCGCGCGGTCACCAGATCACAGCTGGACGGCTCTATCTCTGTCATTTCCTGGGGATGGAAGGCGCGCATCAGGTGCTGGCGGCGACAGGTTCGGCGCAACTGAGCGCCGTGCTGGGTTCGGCCGTCATCCAGGCCAATCCGTTTCTCACCGGCAAGACAGCCAGCTACGTGGTGGACTGGGCCGAAAGAAAAATGGGCCAAAAACTAAGCCGTGTGGCTACAGACACGAGCCCGCAGACCACGCAGATCCGCCAGACATCGCCGGAGTTCGAAAAATACAAACAGGCCGTCACCGCCCTCATAGGCTCGATTCAGAATACGCTTTGACCTGGCCGCGCGGCATGAGTGTCTCGGACTGTTGATGATCCCCATCCCATCGGGATGGAACAGGCTTCAGAGCGTTTCATGGAAACGCCGAACCGCGCACTCTGTTTGTTTAACGCAATCCGGACGGAAAACCGTTTCACACTTTTGCCGGCTTTATTCCGTCTTTATCCGCATTTCCACACGGCGGTTCACGGGATCGTATGGGTTTGGGCTGCGGGGATTTTTTTCGCCCATGCCGATCGCATTGATGCGCGCGGTCTCAATCCCGCTGGCTGTCAGGAAGGTCGCCACCGATTGCGCTCGTCGCTGCGACAGGCCTTCGTTGTAATGCACGGTGCCGGTGGCGTCGGTGTAGCCTTCGACGACGAAGTTGAACGTGCGCAGCCGATTGTCCTTCAGGGCCTTGGCGAATTCGGTGAGTTCAGCGCGCGCAGTCGTGTCGAGCTCGGCCGAATCCAGCCCGAAATTGATCAGCATGTCGAGGCTGGATTTTCCTGCTGGCGCGTCATTTGACTTGGTCTGGCTTTTGCACTCCTCCTCGGAGCCGACACAAATTCCTCGCGACTTGCCGAGATCGGCCGCACCGGCAAAAAACTTCACAATGTCTTCTGATTTCTGAACGGGATCGGCGGAAGCGTGGGTCGAGAAAAACACGACCGCCAACACAAAAGCTGAACTGCTCCACTGCATAGCGGCTCCTCCTGTTTGAGCAATCCGATTTCGATGATCGCGATCATACCAAATTCCAAGGCAACTGTCTGTCGACAAAACACTGAGGGCACGACAATGCCGCGAGTTGTCGGCGCGTCACAGGATGAGACTTGACCCGCGCCGCGCGTGAGGCTTGAGTGGCCAGAGCTCCTCGATGAAAGCGTGGCGGTCATGGCCAATGGGCTCCGGTTCAAAACGGCACGGGATCTTTTCATGGCCTGTCCTGCTGTTGCCCGGGACATGAGAGCCCTTCCAACCGACCAGCGCTCGATCGAGTTCTGCCGCGACCTCCTCGCCGGGCGCGTTCCCGAGGAAGCGATTACATTTTGTGCCTATCTGCTTCCAGAGCGGGCCGCGGTCTGGTGGGCCCATGAATGCCTGAGCCACCTGACCGACCTGTTCGATGAGACCGATCACGGTTTGCTCGCGCTTGTCCGCGACTGGGTGGGTGAACCGGACAGCCCGCATCATCGGGCAGCAGTCAGTGCGGCCGCGACGACACAGCCAACGACGCCGGTCGGCTGGATTGTCCTGGCCGCGGGATGGCGTGACAATGGTTCGGCCAGGGCCGCGACGATGGTATCGGCCCTGCAACCATTTCCTGCCGCCCATGCGGTCAATGCCGGGATTCTGACCGGACTGGCACGTGTCGCGCTCGCCGACCGGTTTGCCGTTCTTTCGGCCTTTGTCGAAATGGGCATCCAGATGGCCGAGATCGAGGCGCTGCGCCAATCAGCGGATGCGTATTAAAGCATTCACCCCGGCACAAACTGGATGGATGCCATCAACGCCCTGTATCACTTGCAGCCACCTTGAGCCCATTTGGCAAGCGCCACCTTGAAGCGTGTTCCGAGCGGATGCTGCAGGCGCAAAACAGAGACATCGTTGGAGGCGAAATTTTTCGCCTGTTCGCACAGCCGGGCCTCGTTCCACTGATGGCAGCCGTCGCAATGCTTGCCTTCCCATACCGACTTGTCGAGCCCCTCCACCGGACTGAAGCGTGGCTTGCCCTTGATGAGCTCGGCAATGCTCTTGCCGTCGATTTCCGGATCGCCAAAATTGATCGGGTGGTCGAAAAAGATGGGGTCGTCCGAGGCAAGCTTCGGTATCTTCTGACGAAGCACATTGAGTGCGAGTTGGGCGTCGTCACCGGGGCCGGCCGGATTTGCCGTGGTGTTGCGCCCGTCCGAGCCGCCTTCCGGTTGCTGAGCGCTCGCCTCGCCGACGATCAGCGGCGCGTTGAGATCGATCTTGTGCAGGACGACCTCGGTGGTCAGTGAGACATTGGTCCAGGGGCGCTGTTTGCCGGCGGTTGCCTTGAAGACATCGGCGGTAACGCGGTTCATCGCTTCGGTGATGGAAACATTCGTTTCGCCGATATGCGCGAGCAGCGCCGAAGCAAACGGCGAATGTTCGCCCGACCCGTCATAGGCGACCCGATCAGGACTGGTGGCGAACGCGACAAGCGTGCCCGCACCACCATTCTCGATCGGAATTTCGGCAAGGCCGCTCCTTGCTCCCTTGACGCCGGCGGTCTTTGCCAACACATCGGCAAGCGGATTGTCACGGCAGGCGTCGAGGAAAATCAGCCTTATGCTGGTCTCGCGTGACATTTGCCGCAAGATGAAATCCACGGGCACCGCCTCGAAGTCGAGCGAGGTCTCGTCCTCAAGTGCTGCATCGATCGGAAGAAGGTAGTTGCTGCCTGAAACCTGCAACCCATGGCCGGCGTAGAAGAACAGGGCGATGTCGGCGCCGCGAACCTGCTTGGCGAACTGCGCAATCGTCGTCTGGGTCTGCAATTTGGTCAGGTCGAAGCCGGAAACGACTTCAAAGTCCAAGTTCTTCAGGCGTTCGGCCATGGCCTGGGCATCGCGTACCGGATTGGTCAGCGCCGGGGCATGCTGATACTGGGAGTTGCCAAGGACCAACGCGACACGGCGTTCGGCATTGGCGGCCGACAAAGTCAAAAGTAATGCCAGTGCTGCAAGCCCGATGCCGCGCATAAGGCCACCACAACGGGCGATCAGATCGAAACTCACCGGGACAACGGATCCTTCCTCAGTTGACGAGCTTGGTGGCGGAAAACTCGATCCGCCGATTGAGCGCCTTGTTCTTCGGCGTGTCGTTGGCGGCAACCGGCCGCTCCTCGCCGTAGCCGGTCGCCGCGATCTGCGTGCGAGGAATGCCCGCGGCGACAATGGCATCGGCAACCGCCTCGGCCCTCCGCTCCGACAAGCGCTTGTTCTCGACAGGCGACCCATCGGAATCGGTATGTCCGGAAACCTCGACCTTCAGGCCTGGGCACTTGCCAACGACACCGACGACCTCCGCAAGCAGCGGACGGCTTTGGGTATCGAGCCGCGCGCTCGCCGTTCGAAAGTAGATAGCCCCGGTGCGCGACAGCACCGCAAACCGGTTGAGGCACTCCTCGTCGCTGAAGTTCGTCTTCGCGGCATCGGTGGCGACGGGTCCGACATCGGCGGTCTTCGCCGCAACAGGCTGGACAGCAGCCGGCTTGCTGCCGTCAGCGGTGAACACGAAATCGAACGACACCGATGCGGTCGGAACAATGTTGGTCACATTGGCCGCCTGCTGGAGTTTGTCGACATTCGGCAACAGCCCGAAGTCCTCCACATGCACGGCGACCGGAGCCTCCGAAGCGACCGATACCATGTTGTCGCTAATCATGGTCACCACGACGTTGGCCTCAAGGTTCTTGTCGACCCCGTGCAAGTTGAGACGGAACGGAAGCACCGCCTTCACACGTCGCTTGGTCGGCAGGTCGGCAAACGCCGCGGGATCGACCTTCGCGGTCAGTTCGGCGGACGGAAACTTGAATGTCTCGAAGAAAAGGAACCGCATGCGGACATTGCGAAGATCGACCCCCGTATCGACCGAATTGAGATCGAAGGTGACTTTGGCGTCACCCGCCGAAGTAAGGCTGCCGGAAATGTTCCTGATCTTGTTGGTTTCGACGATCGTGTTCTTCTTGACCGACTGATAGGTGAGCACCGACGCGGCGGGATCGAGCGTCCAGTTCGCCTGTGCGTTCGCGGTTCCCAGTCCGGGCAAAAGCAGCACGGACAGCGCAACGATCAAGCCAAGTGCGTTTATGGCGAGCCGACTTCTCGACCGTATTTTCCAGCAGAATCCGACGACTTCGAACATGGAACCCCCCTGCCTAGAGCAGTTCACGCTTTCACGGAAACGGCAAACCGCTCCATCTGTTTGTTTTGACGCAATTCCGGACGGAAAACCGTCTCTTTTCCTGGAATTGCTCGGTGCCGATGGAGAGCATAGAACACTTGCTCTCGCTTGGCGAGCGTCTCGGCTGGAGTGCTTGGCCAGTCCATAATCCGGCCACGCCACACTGGCTAGAAGGCGATCTTCAATCCGAACTTGGCGCCGATGGTGGAACTGTCTGAAGACGCCTTGCCACGGACTTCGCCGTTGACGGTGGTCGAGTCCGACACTTTCAGGTTAAAGCCGGTCGACAGCGCGGCGGAAAAATCCGCATCGTCGAAGTTGATCTCCCTGGTGTCGATTTCGGTGGTGTTCTTGTAGCCGAAACGCTGCTGCAATTCGCCCCGCGCATAGGGGCTGAACACCATGCCGTTGCTCAGCGTGTAATCGCCATAGATGCCGGGCTCGAGCTTGATCGCGCCAAAAGAAAGCTGGCTCTTGCCGAACTCGTTGCCGCCGCTGTCTGTATAGGGATCGCCGCGGAATGAAACGCCAAGCAAGCCGCCGCGCAGGTCGAAACGGGTGCGCTCGCCCAGCTTGAAGATGTGGCCGACCGATGCCGTAACCGCATAGCCCTTGGTATCATAGCTGCCGGTGGTGCCGAGCACGCCGTTCGTCACGTCGCTTCCGCCGATGAAGCCGGAGGCGGAGACCAACGCGTAGTCGACGCTTTTGCGAAACAACACGTAGCCGCCGAACAGGCCAGCCTTGTTGGTGCCTTCGCCTATGGCATCAAATCCCCGGAACGCGCCGAGGCTGACGTCGGTCGAGGCGTAGCCGGCGAAAACGCCGATGTTCAGGCCATACTCATTGTCGAACTGGAAGTGTTTGGCGGCATTGAAATCAAGACTGATGGCGGCCGAAAAATCATTGGCATCGAAGCTCGGGCCGGGTCCATTCAAGCCGCCGCCGCTGATGTTGTAGCCGTCATGCTCGGTATGGGCGAACTGGCCGGAGGCAAAGACCCCGAAGCTCTCCGAAACCGGCACCATTCCAGATCCGGATGCGGGCGAAAGGTGGAGGTCAGCATCGAGCGCGTCGCGGTTTATGCCGTAGAGAGCGTCGATTGCCACCGTGACCGCGCCGGCGTTGGTGGCGCTGGTGGGCGCCGCCGCAATGCCGAAATTGGCCGGCGTGGCACGCAGGAACAAGCCGCCATTCGGGCCGGCTACGACCTGATAGGTGAAAAGCGAGCCCGGCGTGCCGGGAACACCTGCGACGCTGAACGTCCCGGTGACCGGACCGTTGGTCGAAACAATGAGCGGGATATCGGTCGCCTGGGTGAATTGCGGCGTGCCGAGCAGGTTGACGATGATTGTATTGACGCCGGTGGCCGAGAACGCGCCGGCGACCAGTTGATCCGACTGCACCGTCTGCTGGTTGATGTCGAGGCCGATGCGGGCGCCGTTGAGGGTGAGGCCGCCGAGCGTCAAGACGTCGTTGGCGACACCATTGCGCATGTCGATCAGCGAACTCGTGGTCGCGATGATCGAACCCGGCATGGTGACGTTGCCGTTGATGAACAGCTTCGAGCCGTTGCCGAGGTTGAGCTGGTTGATGCCTTGCGTGCCGCCGCTGAAACGCAGTGTGGAAGCGTCGGCCGAGAAATTGTCGAAGCCCGTAAAGTTCTGGCTCTTGCCGCCGGCCGCGAGGTCGGTGTCGGTGACAGTGCCATTGGCATTCGTTCCACTAAACAGCACGCCATCGCTCAGATTGAGCGGATCGACCGTGCCGATACCGTCGATGACGAGCGTGTCGGGCCCGAGGCCAGTGATGTTACCGCCGATCGTGCCGCCTGACAGATGGACATGCTCGGCTTCGATGCCGCCAGTAATGGTGCCGCCGATGACCGAGACGTTGTCGAAGCCGGCGCCGCCGCTGACGTTGCCGCCGACCGTGCCGCCGGAGACCGTGACGGTGTCGTTGCCATCGTCGCCAGTGACCGAACCGCCGACCATGCCGCCGGACATGTTGAACGTGTCGTTGCCATCTTCCAATGCTACGGTACCACTCGGCACGACAACCGCGAAGACGCCGAGGCCGTTGCCCTGGATGTTGGCGGTACCCGAAATCATGACGCTGTCGTTGAGGTCGCCGGCGAACAGCGATCCGGTGACCGTGCCGCCGCTGATCGCATAGGTATTGCCGCCGCCTTCCCCGAAAACAGATCCGTTGACCGTGCCGCCGCTCATGTCGAATGTATTGACCCCGGTACCGAGATCGACCTGGGTCGGCACGGCGGCTGTGCCAATGGTGCCGCCCGAGATGCTGATATGGTCATCACCGTCATTGCCGGAAACCGGCCCGGCGATCGTTCCGCCGCTGATGGTGATCGTATCGTTGCCTAGGTCACCGATGATTTCATCGGTGAGAATGCCGCCGGATACGAAAATCCGGTCGTTGCCGTCATTGCCTTCGATGAAACCATTTATCGTGCCGCCGCGGAAATCGATCGTGTCATTGCCGGCGCCGCCGCTCACGGCGCCGCCGAGTGTGCCGCCGGTCATCGAGAAGCTGTCGTCGCCATCCTCCAGGCCGACAGAATCGGTGTCGTTCCCACTCTCGCCAAGGTCGATGCCGATACTGGCGCTGCCTGAGACCGTGACGTTGTCGTTCTGGCTGCCGGCGAAAATCGAACCGTCAATCCTACCGCCGCTCACGTCATAGGTGTTGCCGCCACCTTCGCCGAATACCGAACCGGTTATGTGACCTGCGGTCATGTTGAAAATATCGGCGCCGTCGGCGAGATCGACGCGGCCCGGCGTCGTGGTTGTCCCGATGGTTCCGCCGTTGATGTTGACGGTGTCGTTGCCACCGTTGCCGAATATATTGCCGCCGATGGTGGCGTTGCCGCCGACCGTTATGATGTCGTTTCCGGAGGCACCGTCGACATCGAGTTCGACCGCGGCATCGCCGCCTATGCTGACCTTGTCATCGCCGGCCTCGGCATCGACTGCAGCAACGTTGCCTCCCGCAATGGTGATGGTATCGCTGCCGTCGCCCCCATAGATGAAGCCGACGGTCGGCGCGCTGTAAAAAACGCCCTCCTCGGTCTCGAGGATACCGACCGTTATCTCGTCGTCCCCAACGCCGCCGGTCACATCACCGACCTGCGTGGCGCCGCCGGATATCGCGGCCCTGTCGGTGCCGTCTCCAAGGTTGATGTCCTGAATGCTGCCGGCCTGGATGACGACGGTGTCATCGCCCGCCCCGGTATCGAGATTGGCCCTGACGTTGGGGGCGAACGGCTCGCCCAAGTAATCCCCATAGAACATCTCGAATTGGTCTTTGCCGCCAAGGAGCTCGATCGTCCCATCCGCCGGCTGCAAGGAGGTCGACCCTTGCGTGGGCAGCCCGCCTACACTGGGCGTTGTCGACACGTCGTCGGTCAGCTCGCCGCCAAAAATCCTTACGATGTCGTCGCCGTTGCCATCGTAGTCATTGATCTTGATCTCCGACGAGTTCTGGAACCCATTAAACCGGGTGGTGAATACGCCATCGATGTCCTGAAAATCCCCGACCGTCCTGCACTCCACCGTAACCGATGTCGTCTGGAACGGATCGCCGTCGCCGTTTGCAGTGGCGGAGCACGCCGCTGCGCCAGATATTTGAAAGGTGGACGCTGCCGCCAACGCAAGCAACGAAACACCCGCCAATTGATAGGCCTCGCGCGGCACGCTCATTCGACCCCACTTTACGAGAAATCGATACCGTCACAAAAAACTAAAATAGGCCCCACCCATGGGATTGGGGCTCGTTGACCTGCCTCGCCGAGAGTGTACGCGGCGTGTTGCTCTACGGCAATGGTTCGGCGTTCGCCGTCGGGCGACTATCAGGCCAGCTGTGGCGACAAGGTCACTATCGAAAAGCTCGAAGCGAACTATTGATCCCAGTGTATCACCGTTCAAAGGGCACATTTAGAGATCAGAATAGGCTGCCGAAACGGTCAGGTCTCCGGCATGAGCAATCTTGCGGTCGTAGCTTGCCCATATTTCGCCGCCACATTGTTCCGCCCAGCGGTGACAGAAAGAAAAATCGTCAGGCAAATCCAGTTCCGGCGTCACGATCTTCGCAAACGGCGTCAGGAAATTCTGGAACTGAGCGGTGTACTTGTTCTTTCGGTAACGAGACCGGTCCACCGTGTCGGGCAACTTCTCGATCATCGCCGTCACGCAGTCGCGGGAGACCAGAAAGATACCCGTGCCGCATGACGATACCCGGACAAAGCCCCCTATCTCTTGCCGGGGTTCGACGACGGTTCCGATGAACTCCAGGCTTTGTGCGAAGGCCTTGTCGAAGGGCAGTGTCGACAGTGAGTGGAGTTTTCGCAGATCGACTAGGCGCCGGGGATACAACGTGCCGACCACCGGCTTGTCCAGCGCCAGCATCGCGGCGATCAGATCAGGCGAAAAGCCCATGTCGCTGTCGATCATCAGGATGTGACTGCAATCCGGCTTGTTGTAGTAGAAGTTCGTCAGCAGATAGTTCCGGGAAAACGGGATATCCGTGTACTCGATTTCCGACAGCGTGAAAGCGTAGCTGGACAGGCTGTTGTGGGTCAGGGCCGCGAAGAGGCTGCGAACGAACACACTTTTGTAGGCTGCTCCATAAACCGGCAGGGCGAGGTTGATCTTGATCGGCATCGTGTCCTCCACAGTCCAGTGACTGCATACAAATCCCCTTTTTCCTATCTTTGACATGATACTTGGTATAAAAATTTGCTGGCCTTTGGCGGCACGGAGTCCAGACGCTCAGGCAGGATTGCGTTTGCGTGTGGTGCGTTCGAAGGCTGCCGGAATAGGATTGACGCAGGCTGGAACGAGCATGCCGATATGACCCATCGCCACGGATTCTTCTTGCGCATCCTTCTGCTCATGCTTTTCGTGATCCTGAGCACGGTCGGCGTTCGCGCCGCGGTCGAGCAGAACGCCTTGCCACAGCCGCGCAACCGGCTGGCGATCGTCATCGGCAACACGAACTACCAGAGCAAGCGTCTCGAGCACCTCGCCAATGCGGTGAACGACGCGACGAAACTGTCCGACAGCCTGAAGCGGCTGAATTTCGAGGTTCTGACCGGAACCGATCTCACCGCCGATGGATTCGCCAAGCTTTTCCGCGACGCCGAGGCCAAGCTGCCCGAAAGCAGCGCCGTGCTGATCTTCTACGCTGGTCACGGCATGCAAGTGCAAGGCGAAAACTACCTGCTGCCGATCGATACGCCCGATCCGGAAAACCTGGACAAGTTGACGGCGCACGCCGTCAAGCTGAACGACGTGATCGCCAAATTCGCCAGTCGCGACCGTCAGACCTTCATCTTCCTTGATGCCTGCCGCAACAATCCGCTGGGCAGCGGCGCCAACATCAACGGTCTGGCCCAGGTCGAGGTCGGCGAAAACACGTTTGTCGCCTTCGCGACCCAGCCCGGCAACGTCACCGTCGACGGTACCGGCGAAAACAGCCCGTTCACCACTGCGCTTCTGAAAAATGTCGAAATCCCCGGCTTGAGCATTTCGGACATGATGATCCGCGTCCGCAACGAGACCGAGGCGCTCACCGTCGGCCGCCAGGTTCCATGGGACCAGTCGAACCTGCGTGAACAATTCTATTTCACCGAACAGCAGATGCTCGATCCGGCGCAGTTGAGCGCCAGCCTGTCGCGCATACTGTCCGATCCCGACGCCAAGAAGAAGCTGCAGATCGAGCTCGCCTCCAACGACCTGCAGACCGCCGTGCTCATCGTCGGGCAGACGTTGCGGTCGGTCGAGCTTCCTGCACCGTCAGGCGGTTCAGCGGGGCCGGTCGGCACTCAGGTCGCCAATCTATCTCCAACTGACAGCGTTGCAGTGGCTCGCCAGAGCGTCGTCTCCGGCCTCGAAACCCTGATTGTCGGCGCATCGGCGGGCGAAGCACAAAAGGACAAGGCGGGCGATCTAGCGCGCAGCATTCAGACGGAACTTCGCCGCCTGGGTTGCTATCGTATGCAGGTTGATGGCGATTGGGGCACGGGCTCCATCCGCGCCCTCACCGACTATTACAAAAATACCAATCAGGTCGCATCGACGACCGAGCCGACCGTCGGACTGCTCGGCGATCTCTTTTTGCGCTCCGGCAGAATCTGCAAGCAGCCGGTCATCGTCAAGGCCAAGCCGGCCAAAGTCGCGTCGGATAACGGCCCTTCGCAAACCGGTCCCAGCCGCAAGGCCGCGAAACGTGCGCAGGCCGCCCCGCAACGCCCCGCAGCCCCCCCTCCAGACATTAGTGGGGGCATAGGCATTGGTGGCGTGTTTTAGGATGTGGGCGGTCAGGCGCGCTTCCTTTCCGCCCTTGTTCTGGGAATGCCGCGGCTCGGGGCCGCCACCCTCCTTGAGCGCAGCGGTTATGACGCAAAGGCATCGGAGCATTTGAAGGGCCGCTATTGGGAGATTGTCCATTGGCGCGCGATCGCGCGGATCAAAATCGCGGGAGCGCGACCGTATCTTCTTTGATCATTGCCTGATGAACAGGCCCGTGTAGGTCTGGCCGGCGAGCGTATAGGTTCCGGCCAGAGTTCCGTCGGGCATCATCATAAAACTGACGTCCGCGCCATTCGGGAGGCGCCCAAGCTTCAACGTAGTCCCTACAATTTGTCCTGCGCCTGCGGCCTCTCCCGGATTGTTATCGCCCAGAATTCCCCACGCATAGGTGACCGTGACCTTTCCGTTCGAAGAAACAGATTGAACAGCCAGTTTACCTTCATATGTACCTTCCAATCGTCCGGCCCAATTGCCCGAAAAAGCAGCGTACTTTGTTGGAACGCCCTTTGCGGGAGGAGTGATTGTCACGGATTGATCCATAATCGCCGAGCCAGGAGGAACAGAGGCAGGATCCAAGGCGGGTTGGGATGGAATGGTAGCAGGATCCAACACAGGTTCAACAACGGCGGATTGTGGCGGTTCTGGAGCCGATTGGCACGCGGCTAGGACAAGTGCCGCGAAGGCCAGCATCAGGTTCCGCATCAATTTCTCCACATCGTTCTCCGACGGACGTATCCGAAAAGCCCGCTGATCGGCAGAAAGTCCTATTCCCCAGGCCGGATATCGGAGACACCTGATAGGCCGAACAGTGGCCCTAATAGATAGCCGCGTGTCAACCGTGTGGCGACATTGCGCGGCCGAACCTTAGGTGGCTTGTTGGCATGCCCACGGTCGAGCGCGAGGCGCACTGCGCTTGATCTAGTGTTTAGTATCTGGCTCAGAAACAGCTTGGTCCGGGCATGTTGGGGATTGCCGAAGAAGCTGTCTTGACTGCCTTCCTCGAAAATCGGACCGGCTTCCATGAAGATCACGCGGTCGGCTACAGCACGCGCAAAGCCCAGATTTTCTCGCTGCCTTCTCTGTCGTCAGCAGTTCTCAAAATCCGGCTCTTGAAAATCGAAAATTGCTGCGTCGATGTCTGTGACAATCTGGCCGTCCCGCCGCAGCTTCGTTTGACCAGACACACGTTGAAACCGTGGACCTTCGAATAGCGCGTAGAGATCCTCGGCCATCTACTCTTCAATTCGCGTAGCGCCAGTCAGGTGGGCCTTGGTTGGAACTGCTTCGCATCGCGACCGTTACCTTTGCTTAGGAAAACCAGATCGAGCAAGTTACTTACCACCTGACTGCGAGGGAGTTAGATGATGATCCTTGCGATCGGTGCAGCCGGGAGATTCGGCGGCTGCGTCGTTCCGGCGCTCGCAAAGCGCGGCGCGAGAATACGCGGTTTCGTCCACAAGCCCGGGGATGCCGATCACGCGCGAAGCCGCGGCGCAGCCGAGGTTGCGATCGGCGATCTCCATGACCAGGAGAAACTCGACGCGGCGCTTAATGGCGTGCACTCTGTATTCTATATCGCCCCCGCCTTCATGCCGGACGAAGCCGACCTAGGAATGCGTTTGGTTGACGCTGCAGTTCGTGCTCACGTACGCCGCTTCGTGTTCTCAGCCGTGATCCATCCGGTCCTGTCGGCTCTCAGCAATCACACCGCCAAGGCGCCGGTAGAAGACGCCATCCTCAATTCGGGCATGGAATATACATTCCTCCATCCAGCCCGGTTTTATCAGAATTACGCAGCCTTCTGGCCCACGGTAATGAAGGAGCGTTTATTGGCTGAGCCGTGGTCGGCAGACACCCGTTTCTCTCTCGTCGACTATCGCGACGTTGCCGAAAGTGCAGCGATCGCATTGACGGATGATCGACTGCTTTACGGTACATTCGAGCTCTGTGCTCCCGGTTATTGGGATCGCAAGCGCGTTGTCGCGCTCATGAGCGAAGTGCTGGGTCGCGAGATCAAGGAGCGGCGCGACGTTGATGTCCTCAGCGAAGTCCCGCAGGCCGAGAGAAGGATGTTCGAGCACTACGACCAACATGATCTGCTCGGAAACCCGCTGACGCTGCGGGGGATCCTCGATAACGAGCCACGTACACTCAGGGCCTATCTCGAGGAGCTAGCGGACCACTCTGATGACCGACACATTCTAGCCGAACCAAAGAACTGAAAATAAAAACGAGAGGTCCCAGGCCGCTCAAGGCCGCTCTGCGCCCTGGACTGGCAAATTTCTCCAAAGTTCGGCCAAGCTCCCCCACATCGACGCTGACGAGAAGGGTCCGATAGACTGTGAACTGAAAATTTCAGCTGGCTAGGGCTTGCGTTTCGAAACACGGCAGCCAGTTTTGAAGGAGGAGATGATAATGACCAAAGTTCGCGCCCTTGTCCTTGAACGCCAGCACGAGCTTAAGCTGCGTGACATAGATCTGCCCCAGACCGTCGGCCAGGGCCAGGTCCGGATCAAGATCCACACCGTCGGGGTTTGCGGCTCGGACGTCCACTACTATACCCACGGCCGCATTGGCCCGTTTGTCGTCGAAGCACCGATGGTTCTGGGGCATGAAGCCGCCGGGACGATTGTCGAAATTGGCGAAGGCGTCGAGCACCTGGAGATCGGCGACCGCGTTTGCATGGAGCCGGGCATCCCCGACCCGAATTCGCGGGCGAGCCGGCTTGGCCTCTATAACATAGATCCTGCCGTAAGGTTCTGGGCAACGCCTCCTGTCCATGGGGTGCTGACGGCCCATGTCGTTCATCCTGCCAACTACACCTTCAAGATACCCGACAGTATCAGCTTCGGCGAAGGCGCGATGGTGGAGCCTTTCGCCGTGGGGATGCAGGCGGCGACAAAAGCGAAAATCAGCCCAGGCGATACAGCTGTTGTGCTTGGTGCCGGACCAATTGGCACTATGGTCGCGATCGCTGCCCTTGCCGGGGGATGTTCCCGGGCAATTATCGCCGATTTTGCGCAACCCAAGCTCGAAATCGCCGCCGGTTATCAGGGGGTGATCCCGGTCAATCTTCGAGAAGAGGACCTGATGAGAGAGGTCAAGCACTTGACCAACGGCTGGGGCGCCGACGTCGTGTTCGAATGCTCCGGCTCGCCCAAGGCGTGGGAGACGCTTCTTGACCTGCCGAGGCCCGGTGGCGCTGTGGTGGTCGTCGGCCTGCCGGTGGCGCCGGTCCCATTCGACATCGCGACCGCTTCGACCAAGGAAGTCCGTATCGAGACTGTGTTCCGCTATGCCCATCAGTATGAGCGGGCGATTGCTCTTATGGCGTCGGGACGGGTCGACTTAAAGCCACTCATTTCGGCGACCTTTGCCTTCGAGGACTCTATCGCGGCCTTCAACCGTGCGGTCGAAGGCCGGCCGGCCGACGTGAAACTTCAGATCACCCTGCCAGATTAATGTGAGCCTCGCTGTCTCAAGTCTTCTTGACGCCTCGCGCGGTCGTCACGCTTTGGCGGCGTAGACGGGTGATGGCATCGGGCCTGCATGGCTGCGCGGCCGCCTGACCACATGGGGGTTTGTCGGCATTCGCCGACAAGCTTGCCTAATCCCCTTGGCTTGGAGAACAGTTCATGTTTGCCCCTGATAGTCAACGTGCGGATCAACTCCTGCGGGCGCCGCTCAAACCCATCTTGACAAATCGACGGCCGTCCCACACGCTACCTTAACAAAAGGCACAACAAACTTACAAAAGTTCAAGTTGGCACGATCTGGCCGGTAGGGAGAAGGCCGATGCATCTCTGTCACCCAGCGGAGATTTGCGCGTGAGCACCGCGACTCTCACCCCAGAGAGGTCCGGGTGGGCCCTGCCCCGGTTCATGACGGCCGAGCATCCGTTTCCCTGGCTGGCACCGATCACGGTGATGCTTCTCGTTTTCGGCATCTATCCTCTCGCCTATTCGGTCTGGCTGTCCTTTCACAAACGCAATGTCGTATCGCGGCAGCTTGATTTTGCCGGATTCCACCAGTGGGCACGCGCATTTTCGGATACGCGCATGTGGGATGCGTTGGAAACGACACTGATCTATACATTCATCGCGCTTGCGGTTCAGCTTGCACTCGGCATCCTCATCGCCCTCCTGCTTGATACCGATCGCAAGGGGTACGGGATCCTGCGGGCGCTGATGACACTGCCGCTGGTCGTGCCGCCTGCGGTTACCGGAATGATGTTCCTGCTGATGCAGGACGGCTCTTTCGGTGTCCTGTCGTTCTATCTCTATGCCCTCAACCTGATCTCGCCGGCACAGCCGATCTTGACCCAGCCGGTAACCGCATTGCTGGCGATCCTGCTGGCGGACATATGGCAATGGACGCCGTTCATGGTGCTCATCATACTGGCGGGCCTGCGGGCGCTGCCGAAGGAGCCTTTCGAAGCCGCGGCGATCGATGGCGCCAGTGGGATCCAGACATTCTTGCGACTTACACTGCCGATGCTGCGCAAGGTGATTGCGGTCGCGGTGCTGATCCGCGGCGTCGATCTTTTTCGAATCTACGACTACGTCTACATCATCAGTGCCGGCGGGCCGGGCACGGCTACCGAGACGCTCTCGTTCTACGCAGGCCGGATCTATTTCACGGGAGATTTTCCCTACGCCGCGACCTTGTCGCTGATCGTGCTCGTCGTCCTCATCGGAGTGTCGAACCTCTTCGTCAGGCTTTTCAAGGTAAGGTTCTGATGGAGCCCTCCCGCGCCCAGATGATCGCACGTGACCTGCTCGCCGTGTTGGTGGTTGCGATCTTCATGTTCCCGATCGCGTGGTGGGCGCTGTCCTCCATCAAACCCTATTCGGCGATCTTCGACCGCAGTGGACCGGTCTACATCGGCTTCAAACCGACGCCGGACAATTACCGCGTGACGCTGCTCGGCGTGTCGCGAGTTGATATCGGCATGGAACAGGGGGGCGAGGCGGCCGGAGTAATAAAGGGAGGCGCCAGTTCTTACGATTCCCGCCAGTCGCTGCTCGCCAGCGCGATCATAGCGGTCGGGTCGACGGCACTGACACTGGTCCTGGCGACGCTGGCTGCCTATTGCCTGTCGCGAATGCAGTTCAGCGGGCAGCAGTCGTTCCTGTTCTGGATCCTCTCGCAGCGCTTTATGCCGCCCATCGCGATCGTCATACCGATCGTTTTCATGTTCCGGGATCTCGGCCTGCGCGATACTTATACTGGGCTCATCCTCGTCCACAGCTTGATCAATCTGCCGCTGGCGGTTTTGCTTTTGAAGTCGTTCTTCGACGATGTTCCACGCGAGGTTGACGAGGCGGCACTGATTGACGGTGCGACGCGCTGGCAGACGTTCGGACGCGTAGTCCTTCCTATGGTGAAGGGCGGCGTCGCCGCGACCGCCGTACTATGTTTCATCTTTTCATGGACCGAGTTCCTGCTGTCGCTGTTCCTGACAACGTCGATCCGCACTGTCCCGGTGAAGATCTCGACGTTTGTGACTTCGACGGCCACCGAATGGGGCTACATCACAGCACTCGGCACGTCTGCGATCATACCGAGCTTCATCTTTATCCTGCTGGTTCAACGGCATCTGGTCCGCGGCCTGACCCTTGGATCTCTCAAGGAGTAAGGCCGGACGAGAAGAACGACGACAAACGCAACGGAGGAACGATCATGAGCTTCAGAGACCACGACAAGAAGACATTCGTCGCCGATACCTGCAACGACTTTACAGCGCGTCGAATAACCAAACGCGACTTCATGAGGAAGATGGCGCTGGCGGGCATTGGCTTTTCCGCCTTCGGATCGGCTATGCTGGGTGGCGGTCGCCCCAATCGAGGGATGCTGGGCTTCGGGGTCGAGGAGGCCCGGGCCCAGGACACGGACATGCTGAAGTGGCTGGCCGATGTCGGTAAGCCATATGCCGGCACGAAAATTCGCTACACCTCGGAAGCAACGCCGCCCACGATCGTCGCTAACCAACTTGTCGCGGGTGAATTCACGAAAGCAACCGGCATTGAGGTCGAGGTCGAGATCGTGCCGCTAGAGCAGGTTCTCGCCAAGGCCACGCAGGACGTGCAAGGCCAGCTGGGCACCTATGATGTCTACTATCTTGACCAGTCCTGGATGGCGACATTTGCACAGGATGTCATCGATCCGCGCGAGTATTACGACCAGAACAAAGCGCTGGCGATGCCCAATTTCGACTGGGACGATTTCTCCAAGCCGCTGGTCGACGGTATCGCCATGTACAATGGCAAACAGTGCGGAATTCCCTTCGATATTCCGATCTTTATCCTGATGTATCGCAAAGACCTTTTCGACAAGCATAATATCGCCTTGCCGACAGACCTCGACGCCTATCTCAAGGCCGTGCAGGCGCTGACTGAGGCGGAAAAGGGCAATGGCATCTTTGGCACCGCATGCCAGGCGAAGTCCGGCCATTATTCGCTCGAATGCGACTGGACCTTCGCACTTTGGGGTCATGGCGGTTCGATTTTCAACAAGGATAAGAAGTTCGTCGGCAACGATGAGCGCGGCATAGCTGGGCTGAAATTCTACCAGGAACTGGTCAAGAACTCGCCACCGTCGGCAACGACATGGACCTGGGATGGACAGGGGCAGGCCCTGACACAGGGGCAGGCCGCCATGGCAATCACCTGGGGCGAGGATTTCCCCGGTTTCGATGCCAACGATTCCAAGGTCAAAGGCCTGTTCGAGGCCTTGCCTGCGCCCAAGGAGGTTCCCGGCCGCCGAGCCACCGCGGATTGCGGCTTCAACGAAATCCCGGCCGTCGGTCATCAGGGCGGCTCGACGATTTCCCTGTCGCAATATTCCAAGAACAAGGAAGCGGCTTGGTTGTTTATGCAGTGGGTCTGCTCGAAGGACGTGATGGCGCGGGTCTCGACGCTTGGCGGCGGCGCCTCGCCGATGCGCAATTCCTCCTTCACGGATCCTCGGGTCAAGGCGAAGGCCGTGGTTGGACCAGGAACAACACGCCATTTCGAGGCGATCAAATACACAATCGACAATCAGATGGGATCTGAGCCGGACATGCCCATCTGGGCGGATCTGTCGAACAATGACATCCCGGTCGAACTCGGCAAGCTGCTGACTGGTCAGGACTATGGTGGGGACGCCAAGGCATGCCTCGATGCCATCGCCCACATTGTCGACGGTAAGGTCAAGGACGCGGGGCTTTAATGGCGTAATTGGGCTATTTCGGCGATGGCGGTTTCGACCGCCCTCGCCCTTGGCAATGTGGCGGCAATGGCTCCGGATCTCGTCATCGGCATTGATTCCTCGACCTCGGCAACCAAGGCAATTGCCTGGGACCGCAATGGACGCAGCGTGGGGGAGGGTCGCGCGCCGATAGCAATGTCCAACCCGCGCTCGGGGTATTTCGAGCAGGACCCGGCCCAGTGGTGGGCTTCGGCGGTTGCAGCGCTGCGCACCGTAACTGCAACAGTTTCGCCAAGGCGCATTGCCGCCCTAGCCATTTCCAACCAGCGCGAGACCTTTGGCCTTTTCGACGAACAGGGCGAAGCGCTCCGGCCCGCGACACTCTGGCTGGACGAGCGGGCTCGCCAGAAAGCACGCCGCTTCGGTGAGGCTTTCGGCGCGGCGCGCGTCCACGCGATATCCGGCAAGCCGCTGGACGTCATTCCTTGCCTTTATCGCATGATCTGGTTTCGCGAGGAGCAGCCCGAGATCTTTGCCCGGGTGGAGCGAATGGCCGAAGTTCATGGCTATCTCGTTTTTCGCCTGAGCGGCCGATGGGTAACATCGACTGCCTCGGCGGACCCGATGGGTGTGCTTGACATGCGCGCAACCGACTGGTCGAACGAGATACTGGAAGCGGCAGGCGTCGCCCGGCGGATGATGCTGGACTTGGCTCGGCCAGGGACGGTTGTGGGCCAGGTAACTCAGGCAGCCGCCACGCTGACAGGCTTGCGGGAGGGGACGCCGATCGTGGCTGGCGGCGGCGACGGTCAATGCGCCGGAACGGGCGCCGGTGTGTTGCAGCAGGGAAGCGCTTACATCAATCTTGGCACAGCGGTCGTCTCGGGAAGCTTCGGCACCGAGTATGTCTGTGATCCGGCCTTCCGCACCGAAAATGCCATCGCTGAGGATGGCTACATCTACGAGACATGTCTGCGCGCCGGCACTTTCCTCGTCGACTGGATGGCGCGCGAAATGCTGGGCGTCGATCTGCATGGCTGCAACGGCGAGCTGGAGGCGCTTGAGGCCGAGGCCGCAGCCAGCCCGATCGGCGCTGGCGGCATAATGCTGTTGCCCTACTGGCAAGGCGTCATGGATCCCCATTGGAACAGCGGCGCTCGCGGTGTGATTGCCGGGCTTTCCGGCTCGAGCCGCCGCGGCGACATCTATCGCGCAGTGCTGGAAGGCATAGCGCTCCATCAGGCAGCTACAAGTCAGCGGGCCGCTGCCGCCGCCCACCAGGACATCGACTACTTTATAGCGATCGGCGGAGGAGCGAAGTCCGACCTGTGGATGCAGATTCTGGCAGATGCACTCGACCGTCGCGTAAAGCGTTCGACGACCGTGGAAGCCTCCTCGCTCGGCGCGGCAATGGCAGCGGCAAAGGGGGTGGGCTGGTTTTCCACCATCTCCGAAGCCTCCCTCGCAATGGCCAGCGAATCCGCCACATCTTTCGAACCCAATGCAGTCCATGCCGGCCGGTATGCCGAACTTCTTGCGATTCACGCCGATCTTTGGCCGACGATTTCGGCCTGGAACCAGCGACTGGCGGCTTTCACGGAGGCTGATGGTGGCTGAGACGATCAACTGGAACGCCCTGATCGAGGATGTTGTCGCAGGACGCTGGAAGGATCCTGAGACAGGCGCGGCCGCTGACCTGCCCTTCCAGACGATCGAATTGCTGGAGACGACTGAAGGCCGCGAGGCGGATCTCATCGCGCCTCTGGCGCTGGGCAGCCGGATTGCTGTCGTGTCCGATGTCAACACTTTCGAAGTAATGGGGCGACGCGTCGCTAAGGCGCTGCGCAGTGTAGCCGATATTGACGCAATCGTGCTTCCCGACGGCCTCGACTGCGAAGAAACGACGATCGAGTTGGTCAGGGAGAAAACGCGTCACGCCGACGGCATCGTTGCCGTCGGGTCTGGAGTCCTCAACGACAGCTGCAAGCACGCAACCTTCCTCGACGGCCGGACCTATGCGGTCTTCGGAACCGCAGCGTCGATGAATGGCTACGGCGCCTCGACTGCGTCGGTGACGTTGGCTTCAGGGCTCAAGATCTCGCTGCCCTCGCACGCCCCGCGCGGCATCTTCCTGGACCTAGGTGTGTCGGCGGCAGCGCCAAGCTGGCTCAGTGCTGCTGGCCTTGGCGACAGCCTCTGCCGGTCCACCGCGCAGGTCGACTGGTGGGCTTCGCATCGGCTTTTCGGGACCTATTACTCCGACGTGCCCTATCGGCTGCAGGCCGGCGACGAGGAGCCGATGCTGGCCCACGCGTCTGGCCTGGCGTCGCATGATCTCACCGCCGTCGGGCATCTCCAGCGCGTGTTGACGCTTTGCTCGATGGGAGTCTGCTTCGCGGGCGTTTCGCACCCCGGCTCCATGGGGGAGCACCAAATCTCCCATTGGGTCGACATGTTCGCGCGAGAGCATCATCCCGGTACGACCCATGGTCAGCAGGTTGGCGTGGCATCGCTGGTCATGGCGCGGCTGCAAGCGATGCTGCTGGACATGGAAGAGCCCCCTCGGGCAAAGCCGACGCCCATCGATGAGGCGGCGATGCTGGTACGCTACGGTGCGCAACTTGGACCGCTTTGTATAGCCGAAATGAGGAAGACAGCACTCGACCACAAAGAGACAGAAGCTTTCAACCGGAAGCTTGAGGAAATCTGGCCGGCTCTGCGCCGGGAGCTTCGGCCGATGGCTATGCCGGTCGCCCGCATGGAAGCAGCGCTCAAGGCTGCTGGAGGCCCGGTCACCGGCGCCGAATTAGGCCTGCCACGAGAGCTTTGGCACGACGCCATCCGCTGTTCGCGAGAAATCCGAGGCCGCTGGTCCTTTGTCAATTTGGCGGCCGATGCAGATCTCCTGGAAGAATTTCTGCAGAGCGAACGGTGAGACCGCATTTGCATCGTCCCAGTGGCTCGCATGGCGAATGGAAACGAACGGCAAGGGAATTGAAGGGTAGCAATTTATGGCGTCTGTAACCATCAACAACATAAAGAAGGACTATGGCGCCGTAGAGGTGATCCATGGACTCGACCTTTCGATCGAAGATGGCCAGTTCGTCGTCCTGTTAGGCCCCTCCGGATGCGGCAAGTCCACCCTGTTGCGCATGATTGCCGGTCTTGAGCCCATCACATCCGGTCGCATCGCCATAGGCGACCATGTCGTCAATACCCTTCATCCCAAGGATCGCAACATCGCGATGGTGTTCCAGAATTACGCGCTTTATGCGCACATGACGGTTTTCGACAATATGGCCTTTTCCATGCAGTTGAAGAAACGACCTAAGGAAGAGATCAAACAGAAGGTAGGATGGGCCGCGTCAGTTCTCAATCTGACTCCCTACCTGGAACGGTATCCTCGCCAGCTTTCCGGCGGTCAGCGGCAGCGTGTTGCCATGGGCCGCGCAATCGTGCGCGATCCAACCGTGTTCCTGTTCGACGAACCGCTGTCCAATCTCGATGCCAAACTGCGCGTGCAGATGCGGACCGAAATCAAGGAGCTCCACCAGCGGCTGAAGACCACGACAGTATACGTCACGCACGATCAGATCGAGGCGATGACCATGGCCGACGTCATCGTAATCATGCGAGACGGCTACATCGAACAGATCGGGCGCCCGCTCGACGTCTATGATCGCCCGGAAAATCTCTTTGTCGCCTCGTTCATCGGCTCGCCTGCAATGAATATGTTTCATGGTGAGGTGGCCGATGAAGGGGACGCAGGGGTGGTGCGGATCGGTGACCTCGCCCTGCCGCTACCACCAAAGGCCGCGGTCCGCCCGGGCCAAAAGGTAGTCTATGGCGTCCGCCCCGAGCATCTTCGACCTGTGACGGATGGGAGCGGCATCCGGGCGACCGTCACTGTTGTCGAGCCGACTGGTCCTGAAATCCATATCTTCGCCAGCGTGGGCAACATCGTGGTCTGCTCGGTACTGCATAACCGGATGGAGCTCTCTCCCGGGGCGACAATCCATCTGGAGCCCGCGCCAGACCGAATTCATCTGTTTGACCAAGGCAGCGGCGAACGGCTGGACAAGGGAAGAAACTGAATGGCGCGGATCGTCATCCTCGGTGCCGGCGTCATGGGCTCGGCCATGACGCTTCCGGCCGCTCACGCGGGTAACAGCATCAGCCTCGTCGGGACCCATCTTGATGAAGAGATCGTTGCATCTGTGGCCAGCACAGGGCACCATCCGCGTCTCAACGTCACTCTGCCAGCCGCCGTTGTCGCCTACCCCTGGACTGGATTCGTTGACGCGATGAGCGACCGACCCGATCTACTTGTGCTCGGTGTCTCGTCGGCTGGCGTTCCCTGGGCGATCGACCGTATCGCCGAGAGTGTCACGTCGCCCGTGCCGATTTTGATGGTTACAAAGGGGCTCGCCGCGCGAGACGATGGCATCGACATCCTGCCACACGTGGTTGCCCGCGAAATTCAACGGCGCACCGCGTTGTCGATGCCGGTGATGGCTGTGGGCGGACCGTGTATTGCCGGAGAACTGGCGGCCCAGCGCGATACCTCTGTGATGGTGGCAGGGCACGACGCCGACAGTATTGCCGCGGCATCTCGCCTCCTGCGAGCCCCCTTCTATCATGCGCGGGCGTCGTCCGATCTCGCCGGGGTTGAAATCTGCGCCGCTTTCAAGAATTTCTATACGCTCGCAGTTGGGGCTCCAGTCGGGCTTCTTGAGCGCGACAACAAGGCGCCGAACGGCGCACTCATGCACAATCTTGCCTCGTCACTTTTTTCGCAGTCCCTCCAAGAAATGGCGATCCTTGTCGAAGCCCTGGGCGGAAAAATCGCAACCGTGCGGGGATTGGCGGGTTCCGGCGATCTTTACGTGACCTGCCAGGCAGGCCGCAACGGTCGAATGGGACGCTTGCTCGGCTGCGGCTTGCGTTATTCCGTGGCAAAGCGCGACCATATGAGTTCGGAGACGGTCGAGGGGGCGCAACTGGCGCTGGATCTTGGCCCGACATTGGAGAGAATGATGAGCCGGGGCAAACTTCCTCGCGATCGCCTGCCGCTGACGGCCGCCATAGTCGAAGCAATTTGCCATGACGCTCCGCTGGTATTGTCCTTCGACAGTTTTCATCGTGGATAGGCGAATACACAAAGCGCTTCACGTCGATGGCACGGTCCGCCGAGCCATTCGGCTATCGTAGCGCCCCGTGTAGAGAGGACTTTTGATGGAGAAACCACCAAGAAAGAAACGCGACGGCCGCCAGATCCTAGCGAATTCCGTCAGCGTCGATCGCGAGGAAGGGCTCCTTGTCCGGGCCGCCTGGCTTGCCTATGTGGGTGACCTCACACAGGCGCAAATCGCCAAGTCTCTCGGTCTAACCCGCCTTCGCGTCAATCGGATGCTGGCGCTTGCCCGCGAGCGGGGGATAGTCCAGATTCGGATTAATTCCAAGGTAGCCAGCTGCATAGATCTAGAGCACCGGCTGCGGGTCGTCTATGGCGTCTCTGATCCAATCGTGGTCCCAACGCCTCCCGATCCCGCTTTGATACCGCAGGTCATTGCAGCCGCGGCGGGCGAAGCCCTGTCGGCTAGAATCCGGGACGGAATATCCGTCGGCGTGGGTTGGGGGAGGACGCTCCAGCTCAGCCTCCGGTCTGTGACAGTGCGCCCGGTGAAAGGAATGTCGATCGTTTCTTTGCTCGGCGGCCTGACGCGGGGGTCGGCCATCAACATTTATGATATGGCTTCTCGGCTTGCGGCGCTGTTCGATGCCGAATGTTTCTACATCGCAGCCCCGGTGTTCACGGATACCGAGGCCACGCGCGATCTGCTCATGCGCCAGTCCATTCTGGAAGATGCCTTTACACATGCCCGTGCTGTCGAGGCCGCTTTTGTTTCAGTTGGCGCGGTTCACAAGGACGCCACGATTTTTCGCATCGGGCTGGTGGGCGAGGATGACCTCACGTCCCTCCAACACGCAGGCGCCGTTGGCGATATCTGCGGCCACTGGATCGATGCGGACGGACAACTCGTCGATCACCCGCTCAACCGGCGCGTTATCGGCCTCGCACCTCAAAACTTGCGTGACATCGATACGGTGATCTTGCCTTCCGGTGGACTCGAAAAAGTTCCGGTGCTGCGCGCTGTATTGCGTCTTGGCGTCGTCGATGTCCTGATCACCGACGAAAAGACTGCTGAATCGATCCTTTCAGAAAAGTCCTAGAGAGGACTGACTGATTTTAGGGGCGCGGACTTGTCTTGGTCGTCCAGATTTCGACTATTCGTTTAGCAGCTTTGCGCGCGTAATGCCTGCCGCTTGCTATAAACCACACCGACGGGATCCTGGAATCTGGGTCACATTCGAATTTGCATATCGAGGTCGACGGCATGGTACGCCGTCAAGCCGGCATCATAGCATGGAGTCGTGACGCTGATCCGGCGCTGGGCGACTATGGACCGCCGTCCGTACTTTTTCACTGATGGCGAAGTGCCGGACGTGGACTGAAGGTGATCATCCGCCGAGAGGACAGGCCGACCAATACTCTAGGCGCAAACTGGGTGTTCAAGGCTAATCAGCACCCCAATTGCCGGGGCCATGAAAGAAGGACTGGATTTCCTCCATGTCGACTTGGCCGTCGCCATTCTCGTCCACTGCATTGAATATGCGATCCACGAAATCCTGCATTTCGCTCTGTGAGACCGAACCATCGCCGTCGGCATCTATGATGGCAAACATCATTCGCATCCCTGCGCCATGCATCATCCTGGCTCCCATGCGCCCGTGATTTTCGGCCATCCGCCCTCGTTCACGCCCGCCCATTCTGGGCTCTCCGCCCCCACCGTCGCCACCTTCCCGTTCTGCTTGCGAACGCCGATCCTCGTGCATCTTTTCTTGCATCATCTTGTCCATCATCTGACGCATCATTTCCCTCATCGAATCTTGGCTCGGTCCTGTGCCTTCAGGTGATCCTCCGGGGCTATGATCCTGTGCTTTGATTGCGGGCACGGGCGTCCCGCTCGACTGGGCCAATGCTGGCAAGGCGCATATAGCCAGCGCCGCGGCGACTGCCGTCGCTTTGATCGTGCCTGACATCGTGTTCTCCTTTGAGTGGTCTGTAACCCAACATGTTGGCATCTCAGCCCAAACAAGCTGATCGCTTTCTGGTTCCTCGCAAACGTTCGGAAGACCTGGTTCGGTGATGGGGCCAATGTCGCCGAATTCACCTGATGAACTGAAAGGAGAGGACCGCGAGCACGACAATGACGAGGCCGATAAGGTAGATGACACTGTTCATGGCCCGTTCGCCTGGGGCCCGAGGACGATCGTCGAAGTCAGCGACCGCTCATGGAGCGAGACTTCCGAATCTCCACCGAGGCCAAAGGTGGGCATGGCGACGGCTTCCACCATGGTTCGCATTCCGCCGACGGTGGCGCCTTCCGGATCGAGCCGCAGGCGGCCGCCGTCGAGAACGGCGATGTCGGTGGTGGTGCCGCCGATGTCGGACACCACTGCCTCATCTAGGCTATCATGTACCGCGCTCCACCACGCTTGCCGCTGGGTCCTGACAGGATGGTCTCGATCGGCCTGGAGCGAGCGAATTCAGCGGTAATAAGCGCGCCGTCGCCGCGCACGACCATGAGCGGAGCGACGATCCCGCGTCTTGCCAGAAAGCGTCGACAAGGCGATCGATCATCGAGATCAGCCGGGCGTTGAGGAAGCGTGGTTAGCGCCCGATGAGGGCCGCCGAGTTTCGACGACAGTTCGTGTGAACAGGTCACTCGGAGCCCGGTACGCTCGCGATGATGTCCCCGCCATGTCGTCAGTGCCACGGGGCGTGATCGGGAGCCGTTCATACCCTAAAAGAAAGGCGCAAAGGATTTTGGCGGCCGGCCTCAATGGCGTTCGCGGCTGAAACACGACATGCCGAGAATGGCAGTACCGAGCTTCACCAACTTGTCCGGCGAAGGCCAGTGGAGATCGCGCCCACCCCGATGTTATTTGCTGGCCGGGGGATGCAGCCTTGTGTCGAGGGCAAAAGCTTCCTGGAACTTAAGCGTGTAGGAAGCTGCCGCCTCGCTCGCCACGAAGATGATGTTCCAGCTATGTGAAGAGACCGCACTTGGCATAGCATTCGCGCGACCCTGCCGTCGTGCTCGCGCCAACTCGAATGGCTCTCCCGGTTGGCCAGCTCAACGCCCAAAACCGGGCGCCGGTCCTCCCAATCCACGCCGATCGCCACCAGCACTGCCTGACTGGCGATCACGCCCGCCTCGCGAGCCCGCTCGTAGCGGGCGTCCAAAATGAGATACGGATAGCTTTCCTCGAGCCGCTGAAGAACGCCTTCAGCGCTTCATCCAGCCGCACCGTCGCCTCGCTCACCGTCGAGGCCGAGAAAACGTGGCCGCACAATTCCTCCGTCACCGCTTTCACCTTGCGGGTCGAAACGCCTTGCACGTACATCTCGACCAGCGCCGAAACCAATGCCTTCTCCGAACGCTGGTAGCGCTCAAACAACTCCGTCGAGAACCGGCCCGCCCGATCCTGCGGGACCCGCAGCTCCTGAACCGCGAACCCGTCCTCATCCGAAAGCAGCAACGCTTTCAACTCGCCTCTGCTCAGTCTAACTTCTCGATTAGTCATGGCACTTCCCCTTCCACGGGAATCGGTGATTGCAACGTCACCAGCGTGCCATGGCCGCCCCCACCTCAAAGCAAGGACCGTTCTCTCTCCAAAACTTTTTGCAGAACGGATCCCGGCGATTGAGCTTGGGCGTCTACCGCCCTCTGTTCGAGGGCGGGCCTACGGATCCGCGTTCGATGATCGTGGTCGGCAAAATGAGCCTTTCGGGCGATCGTGTTTCGCCCTTCAACCGCCGGATGAGCAAATCCGCGACACTCTTGCCAAGCGCATAGACTGGCTGGTCAATGACGGTAATGGGCGGGGTTGTCACGCTCGTCCAATCCGCATTATGGAACGTGATCAGCGAAATGTCCTCGGAAACCCGCAAGCCGCGCTGGCGGATCACCCTGAAGATCTCCAGCGCTATGACGCTGTCGGAGGCAAGGATCGCCGTCGGTCGATCTGGTCCGGACAGGAGCTTGTCGGCAACCCTGCCCGCTTCGACAGGGCTTGTTGCACCAAGGCGAACATAACGTTCCGGCCGCTCAATTCCGGCGTCACGGCACACGGTGAGGAAGCCGTCGATACGCTCGCGAACCGATGAGGTATAGATTTGCGCTAGATCGCGGTATTCGTGCCCTTCGACCGCAGTCACATAAGCGATGTTGCGGTGGCCGGCATCGGCAAGAATGCGCGTCGCCCGCATGGCGCTGCCGCGATCGTCGATCGTGACGGTATCGACACCCAGATCGGGCAGTCCCCTATCAAGCAAGGCAAGCGGTCGGCCTGAACGATGGATGTCCCGCAGGTGTGAGATGTCGCGCGATTCCGATGGCGTGACGATCAGCCCGTCGACGCGCTTGCCGATCAAAATTCGCACAGCAGTCTTTTCGTCTTCGATCCTCTCGCCGGAGTTAGCCAGAATCACGTTGAATCCGGCCGCTCTTGCCGCATCGCTGATGCCGCGCACCGCCAAGCTGAAGAACGGGTTCTCGATGTCGCCGACAACCACCCCGATTATCCCGGAGCGGCCGGTCGTCATGCTGCGAGCCAACTCGTTCGGACGGTAGTCCAATATTTTGGCCGCGGCCAGGACATCCGCGCGGATCATGTCGCTGACGACGCCGTATCCGCCGAGCACGCGCGCGGCCGTCGCTTTCGACACTTTTGCCGCGCGGGCGACATCGCTGACTGTTATCGACTGGGTCTTGGGCGCGGTTTTTTTCATCGGATGAAGGACTACAAGAGTTGTTGACGGAAGGTCAATCTGGCGATAACGATTACTAAAGAGACCGGTCTCACACAATAAGAGACCGGTCTCTTACGTGAGAGAGCGAGGGTTTCGAGAATCGTAGAGACAGCCGGCCGCGCAAGCCCCGTGGCAGCGACGAACGATGTGAGGCGCGAGATTTATAGCCTCAACGCAAATGCCAAGAACAACAAACCTTCAGAGTGGAGAGAAGACATGAGCAGGATGGGAATTCTCAAGTCGTTGATGTCACCGGTCAGGACTGGCGTAATGGCTCTTATGGCCGTGTGCATCGGCGCCGGGTTGATTTCGGGAGCCGCCGCCGCGGATGACAATCCCTATGGTCTTATTGATGCGAAAGTCATCAGCGTTGGTACCATGGGCGATGCCAAACCCTACGCTTTCACCCAAGCGGATGGCACGTTCACCGGCTTCGACATCGAATTGTTCCGCAACGTCGCGAGCCGCTTTGGATTCAAGCCGGATCAGGTGATCTTCACCGGCCAGGAATTCTCGGCGCTGATGCCTTCGGTTGCGAACGAACGTTTCGATGTCGCGGTCGCGGCAATCGGTACGACGGAAGCGCGCAAGAAGACCGTCGACTTTTCCGACGGCTATCTCGCGGGCTATCTCTCGGTACTTACCGCCGACAAGGCGATAAATTCGGCGGATGGGCTCAAGGGCAAGCGCCTCGGCGTCGTGCAGGGTACACTGCAGGAGATCTATGCGGCGAAGAATTTTGTCGGAACCGATCTCGTCAAATTCCCCGACAACAACTCCGCCGTTTCCGCGCTGAACAACGGAACCGTCGACGCGCATTTCCTCGATTACGAGGCCGCCAAACAATATGGCGAGCGTTATCCGGGGCTGACGATAGCGCTCAACATTCCTTCCTTCGACGCACCCGCGGGCTTCGTGCTGCGCAAAGGCAACGACAAGTTTCGCGAGGCGTTGAACACTGCCTTGCATGCGGCGATGCAGGACGGCACCTGGAAGACGCTCTACGAGAAGTGGTTTCCCGGGTCACCTATGCCCGACCAGTATCTCCCCAAGAAGTAACCGCGCACAGCCGCCGGCTGTGACGGCCGGCGGACGCGCGCTCGCGCCTGAGTTCATGGTGACGCAAATAGTGCAATAAAAAGGGGACCGAATGGACTGGCTTGAAAACCTGCGTCGCAGTTTCCTCGACTGGCAAGCCATGGCCGACGTGCTGCCGAGCATGATCACCATCGGACTGAAGAACACCTTGATCCTCGCCGCGGCGTCCACGGTACTCGGTGTCGTTCTCGGCATGGTCCTTGCGATCATGGGCATCTCGCAATCGCGCTGGCTGCGCATTCCGGCGCGCGTCTACACCGATATCTTCCGTGGCCTTCCGGCGATCGTCACTATTCTGCTGATCGGCCAGGGCTTCGCTCGCATCGGCCGCGAAATCTTCGGGCCTTCCCCCTATCCGCTCGGCATTCTCGCCCTCAGCCTGATTGCTGGGGCCTACATGGGCGAAATCTTCCGCTCAGGCATCCAGAGCGTCGAGCGCGGGCAAATGGAAGCCTGCAGGGCGCTCAGCATGAGCTATGGGCAGGGCATGCGTCTGATCGTGATTCCGCAAGGCATTCGCCGCGTCCTGCCGGCTCTGGTCAACCAGTTCATCGGCAACGTCAAGGATTCGAGCCTTGTCTATTTCCTTGGACTACTCGCGTCGGAGCGCGAGATTTTCCGTGTCGGTCAGGACCAGGCGGTGGTCACCGGAAACCTCTCGCCATTGCTTCTGGCTGGCGTGTTCTATCTCGTCATCACCGTGCCGTTGACCCATCTCGTCAATTACATCGACAACTCGCTGCGAGTAGGCAAACAGAAGGCCGGCATCGTCACCAGCGGCCTCGCCGAGGTGAGCGAACTGGAAAGCGCAATCAGCAGTCCTCATTCGGGGACCAGCACTGAAGGCAGTTTGGCGCTTCCCCGGTTCAAGGGCGGCAGTCTCGCCATCAGCAATCTCGACATGGCCTATGGCGATCTCGATGTACTCAAGAGCGTCAGCCTGACGGTCAAACCGGGCACGGTCACATGCGTCATCGGTCCGTCAGGTTCGGGCAAGTCGACCCTGTTGCGCTGCCTCAACCGCCTGGTCGAGCCCAAGGGCGGCGACGTGCTGCTCGATGACGCCAGCATCCTGGCGATGAAGCCTGAAAAGCTGCGCCGGCGTGTCGGCATGGTGTTCCAGCAGTTCAACCTGTTCCCCGACCACACAGCCCTAGAAAACGTCATGCTGTCGCTGACCAAGGTCAAGGGCATTCCGCCGCAGGAGGCCGAGCGCATCGCCGAGGCACGCCTTGCCGATGTCGGCCTTGCCGCTCGCAAACACCATCGTCCCGGCAGCCTTTCCGGTGGCCAGCAGCAGCGTGTGGCAATCGCGCGTGCGCTTGCAATGAACCCGGAGGTTATTCTGTTCGATGAGGTGACAAGCGCTCTCGATCCCGAACTGGTGAAGGGCGTACTCAACCTGATGGCGGATCTCGGCCGGCGCGGCATGACAATGGTGGTCGTTACCCACGAAATGGGCTTTGCCCGCAAGGTCGCCGATCAGGTCGTCTTCATGGATGAAGGCCGCGTCATCGAGGCCGGCACGCCTGCTGCGATCTTCGATAATCCCAAAAGTGTGCGTCTGAAACATTTCCTTGCCGAAGTGCTTTGATCGCACCATCGCAGGCCCTGAGGCACATCGAAACCCAAAGTGCCTTCGTCGCGGCCGCCCAGTCCAAACTCCATACAGTGAAAGAAATATCTCATGGCTACATCGCATTCGGTCTCAAAGGTGGTTGTTGTCGGGGGCGGTATTTTCGGTGTCTCCTCGGCCGTTCATCTTGCAAGGCTCGGCATCGAAACCGTCCTGGTCAATGATGGACCGCTCGCCAAGGGAGCTTCCGGCCGCTCGCTCGCCTGGCTCAATTCCGCTCGCAAGCGGTCGGCTGAGTATCATCGGCTGCGCATGGTTGGTATCGACCGCTACCGGACGCTGTCCGCGAGATATCCGGATGCCGCCTGGCTGCGTTTTGACGGCGGCCTGACATGGGATGCGGACGACGCCTCGAACGAGATCGCCGATGTCTTGGCCCATGAGAAAGACCTCGGCTATGACGCGCGGCATCTGTCCCCAGATGCGATAGCGTCGGTCACCCCGGGCATAGATGCCAGCGCGGTTACGCCTCAGGGCGCGATCTTCAACCCAGGTGAAGGCTGGGTCGATCTGCCGTCGCTGATCGAGATATTAATTGCGGAGATCGTGGCGCGTGGCGGCCAGCTTGTCACCGATGCCGGAAGCGCCGCCGTCACGGTCGTCAACGGCCGCGCCACTGGCGTCACCACGACAAGCGGCATCAGCTTTACCGCCGATGCGGTGCTGCTGGCCACCGGCGGTGATGTGCCGGGCATGGTTGCACAGTCCGGCCAACATATCGCCGACGGGACGCCGATTGCGCTGCTGGTCAGGACCAAGCCGATCCACTTGCCGCTTCGGGCGGTGCTCAACACGCCACGCGTCGCCATCCGACCGACGCCGGACGGAGCTTTCGTGCTCGATTCCGCCTGGTCGGAAGAAGAGGTGGTCGTCAATTCTGATGGCGCGTATGGCGTGCTGGATTCCACTGTTCAGGGGCTTCTCAACGAAGCCTCGAAGGTTCTCGCGGGCCATCCGAAACTGGATCTGGAAAGCTATGGTGTCGGCCCCAAGCCAATTCCCGCGGACGGCGAGCCGGTATTTGGCCAATTGAAGGACATCGAGGGCTACTACGTCGCCTTCAGCCACAGCGGCGCAACGCTTGGCCTGATCGCCGGCGAGCTGCTTGCCGACGAGATCGCAACCGGGAGAGAGCACTCACTCCTTGCAAACTTTCGGCCGGCTCGATTTTCTTGAAGATCTATGCAACGTGACGGCACTTCGACGCCAGTTCGGCCAGTTCAACCAAGGCATGCCCGAAGGGAGCCGGTTTTGTTCGCTGCCCTCCCCCGGCGATCGAAGCGACCATAGCGGACGTTGTCAGCTACGGCTTCGCCGGATCGGCGATCGTCCGGGTGGCGGATTTATGAATCACAACGCTCTCCCCGCATGCAATGCTTCCATCGCCAGGCGCCATTCGTTCGGCTCGATACGGATGAAATGTAATCTCGCGCGTTTGACGAATGGCACGCCCTTGCACATGCGCGTAGCAGACGATGGCGCTCGGGCGCCCGCCTGCGCTGGTACGCGCGCGGTGAACGCGCCGCGCAACGCCTCCAAGTCATTTCCGTTTACGATGCCAGGTTCGACGACTTCATCGACTGCTTCAACAAAAGCGGCCGTACCAGGGCTCGACATGGACCGTTCTGCCGAGCACCACATGCCGTAACCGCGCATCTACGCTCGCCTGCCTGATGATCTCGATTGTCGCTTTCACGACAAGACTGTTACTGCACTGCGCGAGGCGTACGTCACGTGGCGTTTCGCTGTTAAGTGCGCACTTAGGCGCTGTCGTGACCGCTTTGCGTATTGCGGACGGGATGCCGACGGCGTGGTGTTCCGACTCGAGGCGGCGCTACGGTCGCTGTTCGCCCAGAAAGGGCAGGATCTTGTTGAGAACTTTTTCAGGAATTTCTTCGGCCATGTAGTGGCCGGATGGCATCGCGGCGCCCTGAACATTGCGTGCGAAGCCACGCCAAACGTCGAGCATGTCGAATTGCAACCATATCGGGTTTTGCGTAGCCCACAGCACCAGCAGCGGGCACTCGATGCGCTTTCCCGAATCCGCTTCGTCCTGTTGCAGGTCGATGCTAACGCCCGCCCGATAATCCTCGCACATGCCATGCATGGCGTCCTTGTGCGACAGGACGCGCAGATATTCCTGCCACGCAGGTTGTGTGATGGAGCCGGCGTCCACGAGATCCCCAATCTCATAACGAAGGAACGCTAGAGGATTGGCGGCCAGCAGGGTCTCGGGGAAGTCACTTTCCTGAATGAAGAAGAACCATTCCCAATAGCGCGAGGCGAAATTCTTGTCGGTCTGCGCGTAGAGTAACCCTGTCGGCAAGATGTCGAGCAGGCAGACCTTTTCCAGCGCCTGGGGATGATCCAGCGCCATGCGGTGCAGCACCCGCGCGCCACGGTCATGTCCGATCGCGTAGAAGCGGTCGAACCCGAAAAATTTCATGACCGCCAGCTGGTCGGATGCCATCTCGCGGAAAGCGTAATTGGCATGATCGGGCAATCCCTGGGGCTTGCTGCTGTCGCCATAACCGCGCAGATCGCTGGCCACCACAGTGTATGTCTTGGCGAGCTCTGGCGCCAGTTTGTGCCACATGACATGGGTTTGAGGGCAGCCATGGAGAAGCAGCAAGGGCGGTCCTTCACCGCCCACACGGCAATTGATGTCGATAGCGCCGACCTTGACGATGTGAACCGAAAAATTTTTGAAAAGTGGCGGTCTGTCAGACAAGGGCTCAGTCTCTACTTTCTTGTGCCGCGGGAAGCAGATTGCGAACCTGCATGGGATAGGAGTTGCCGTCCAGTGGCGTATCGATGCATATCATTCTGCGTATCAAACGGCTGCTCTGCGCGTGGCATATTCAACTGGTTGGCGTTCTTGATCAGCTCGGCGCCTCGTTCGGCGATCGCTATGACGGCGGCATGCGTATAGCCTGATACGATAACGGGGCATGATCGAGGTATAGACGATCAAGCCGGTCGGCGCCGCGGACCCTCAGGTCCGGACCCACCGCCACCCCTGGATCTGTGGCTGGCCCCATTTTGCAGGATCCGACCAGATGGTGGCTGACGCCGACCGTATCCCTTAGCAAACCTCGACGTCGTGCCCGGACTCTATACTTTGGCCGCGACAAATCTCGTCGGCGCGCAGGTCATTGAATGGCGCTCGCAAGACCATATTCCTTTATAGCTTCGTGGAATGCATTGTGTCGCGAGGGTCCTGCAGATGATTGAAATCGAACTCCGGAAAGACGTCAATACGCGGACTTTTGATGTGGACCGCGCCGCGGGTTTTGACGCCGATCAGTTCCACATAGATCCCGAAACCGTGTCCCCTCCTGACCTCGGCCAGATCTGCTGATTGGCGCCGGTAGGTTCATCGGCCAGGACGGCCACACCTAGCAAGAGAGCGTCGTTCGAGGAGCCAAGTGCCTTTCCTGTAACGTGCCGTTCTCAAAAGGCAGTAGCGTCCCCACCTTCGACGACGTGGTCGCGAATGGGGCAAATCGTTTCCTTATGGCGCTTCGTAAAGCTCCAGCGGCAATCCATCTGGGTCCCTGAAAAAGGTAAACCGTTGGTCTGTATACGGATCGATCCGGATTGGCTCAACGGCAACGCCTGCGGCTTCCAGCCGCTTAATTACGGGATCAAGATTCGCTACGGCAAATGCCAGATGTCTCAGGCCTGTCGCCTCTGGATGGGACGACCGCATCGCTGGTCCAGGGAAGGAAAACAACTCCAACTGGACGGACCCGATCCGCAGATCCGCCTTCCATGACTGCCGCTCCTCCCGATAGACTTCCCGGATGAGATCGAGGCCGAGGAGTTCGACATAGAACCGTCGCGACCGGTCGTAGTCGGTGCAGATGAGCGCGACGTGGTGAATGGCGTTCAGCATGCTGCTAACTCTAGTCAAGCTGGGATTTGGGGCCAAGGTCACATCGGGTATGTGGCACCTTGTTGATGTCTCCGTCCGCGAAGGCGCGCCTCCTCCATACGGATTTTCATCTGCGCGCAATCGGCGACATTAAGTCGCCGCCGGACGGCAATCAAATCCGCCAATGTCGGCCGCCCTCGTCAGCCGCCAGTCTTGCTGCCGGGCGCGCTCGACGATTTTGTCGATTTGGTGATTCCGGAGCTGCAGCGCCGCGGCCTGTTCCGCACCGCCTATGAAGGGCGGACGCTGCGCGAGAACCTTGGCCTCCGACGTCACGAAAACCCGTGGGCATCAGCACGCTCGACCGTGCTGGCCGCCGAATAACCCTCTGAAGCGAAGGGCAAGACGATGACTTTGCAGAACGTCGAACAGCCGACCGTCATCGGCACGCACCAGGGACCGGACCAACATCGGTATCGATTTGCTGCGCCTCGGCAATTTGACCGCAGGCCGCTTCCTGTCACGTTACGGCGTCCTCGTGGGATTTCTGGTGCTGTGGCAGGTGGCGAGCAGCGCCGGGTGGGTGAATGCCGCTGTGCTGCCGCCCATCGACATGATCGCTGCCGCTCTGTGGACATGATCGCTGCCGCTCTGTGGAAAGGGCTCGCTGGCGGCGCCTTGCTCGGCGACATCGCCATCAGCCTGCAGCGTGCCGGCATTGCCTTCGCAGCAGCCGTCGCGGTCGCCATTCCGCTCGGTCTGTTCATGGGCCAGGTGCGCGCGGTCGAGACCGCGCTCGACCCAATCCTGCAGCAATCGCATCGCAAGAGCTTGCTCTGGTTCAGGCGCTGAGGTGCTGATCTAAAAATGACTTCAGCTTGTCAAACGGGATGAGGTTCACACGGTCATACAGATCGACGTGACCCGCTTGACTCAGTGTAGTTTCTTCGGCTCGGCGGCCTTGGAGAACGCCAGCTCGCTGAATTCCCGGGAATGAGCCTGGTCGCCGGCGATGAACAGCAGGGGCCGGGGCGAGACCGTGTCGAGGTCCTCCCCTCTTGCCATTGACCGTCAGCTCGAGCCTGGCGTCATAGACGCCGCCCTTCGCGTCGAGCGTGACAGCGCCGAGCGTAGCTGGCTTGCCGGGCGCTGTGCTGAAGGCGCCGTCCTGCTCGATGTTGGGGTCGCCGGTGCGAGCGGCACTTTCAACATGGAAGGAATAGGTGCCGCTCACGCCTTTTGTCGGCATGGGCGAGCGCCTCCAGCGAGACCATGCCGCCTTCCTGCGTAGCCGGATCTTGCAGCGCACCGGCCCGAGGGACAGCGGTGGCCATGGCCGCCAGCGCGCCGGCCGAGATTAACACGGAGGCAAGCGCCCTACCGCACGGCCGGGATGCTTCGGTGCGCAGAACCGAATGTCCATGACCTTCATTTCCATGATTTGCGCCACGAAGGGACCAGCCGCCTTTTCGAAGCTAGGTTCACATTGAAAATAGCGCTGGTCGCGGGGCACAAGGATTGGAAAATGTTGCTGCGATGGCATCTTAAGCCGGAAATGCTTCATAACCGAGCAGCGAGGTCAGCGTAGTTGGAGCAAGTGAGGTTGGCTGATCGGCAAAGACCGTAATCTCGAACGCCTACGAACGTCACATCCGATCGATCACTACTGTACGATCACGCCGCTTCGATGGCGTCAGTCGTTGATAAGACCTGCGTTTTTGGAGGGAGCGGAAGTTCGCGGAACCACCATTTTCTCGACGTGGTCTGCAACAAGCCAAGCACCAATCTCTTTGGAACAGGACCCATCTAAGTGCATTTAGATGATTCTAACCGAGGAGATGGCTATGCAACGTGAAGCAACGCGACATCGTCACGTTAGGGTTGGCGATCGAGACCTCTTTGTCCGCGAGGCTGGCCGTGAGGATGCTCCGGCCGTGCTACTACCACACGGCTATCCGTGCTCCTCCTTCCAGTTTCGACGGCTTATGCCCGCTTTGTCCGACCGCTGGCGCACCGTCGCCTTCGATTGGCCAGGCTTTGGATACAGCGATACGCCGGAACCGGCCGGGTTCGGGTATGATTTCGATGCTTATGCCGACGTGCTCACTGACGTGACCGATGCGCTCGGACTAGAGCGCTACGCCCTCTGGCTCCATGATTACGGATCGCAGATCAGCCTTCGGCACGCCATCGTGCATCCAGACGGGATCGCGGCGCTCATTATCCAGAACGGCGACATCTACGAGGACGTGCTTGGTCCCAAATATGCGACGATCAAGGCATGGTGGGCAGACAAGACGGACGAGAACCATCGTCCGCTTGAAGAGGCGGTGAGCGAAGAAGGATTTCGCAACGAGTTCGTCGGGGAGGTTTCGGAGGAGATCGCCAGCCGCCTTCCGCCAGACCTTTGGAAGCTTCATTGGCCACTGATGGATACCCCGGTACGTCGGGCCGTGTCGGTGGGGCTGATGGAAAAGCTTGAACAAAACCTCGAATGGTTCCCGCGCTACCAATCCTATTTGCGTGAGAACCAGCCTGCGACACTGATCATCTGGGGGCCGCAGGACGGCTATATGCCGGAAGAATCGGCTCGCGCCTATTACCGTGACCTGCCGAATGCCGAACTGCATCTCCTTAGGGATGCCGGGCACTGGCTGCTGGAGACGCATTTTGACGAAACCCTGCCCCTCGTCCGCAACTTTCTCTCGCGCATGCTGCGCTAATCTCCGGAGCGAACGACACTTCAACAAGGAGACCGTCATGGCCACGAAGCCGACCATTGCGCGTATCTGGCGCGGCCGCACTCGTCGCGACATCGCAGACATCTACGAGCTCTACATGCGGGCAGAGGGTATTCCGCCGCTTCAGAGAGTGGCGCTCGGCGTCCAGCTTCTCCGCGAGGACCGGGACGACGAGACCTGGTTCACCACCATCTCCTATTGGCCGGACTTCGAGGCGATGTCTGCCTTCACCAAGCGCCGGCCGACCGAAGTGCATCATCTCGACCGTGATGCGGAGTTGCTGATCGAACTGCCCGAGCGCATCGAAGTCCATCGCATCTTGATCGACGACCAGAACCTGCGTTGATCGGGGCGGCATGCGCAATCTCGTGCGGTTCGGGGTCATGTCGTTGATCTGGGGCCTGATTTGGGCCGCGATCAAGTTCGGGCTCGATGCGGGCGCGCCGCCGTTCTTGTTGGCTGGATTGCGCTACCTGCTCACGGCGGCGTTCCTTTTGATCGTCGTGCGGGACCTCCGGTCCGCTTTCGCGGAGGGCCGATCCGGCCGCATCATCGTTTCGGCGCTTCTGAGCATCAGATCATCAGATTGACCAATCCCGCGTATCTAGTTGGGCGCGTCAAGTTCTCGAAAAATGGCGTGGCAGTAGCTGTGACGTCGGCGTGTCCGCCGCGCAGCGTCACAACAAGTCCGATTGCTGCCAAGTTCCTAGCGTGCGCTCCCGGTTCTTGATTAACAACGAACGAAAAGAGCATGCTTCGATGTCGGATTCGGCGCGTGGTGTATAGAGCGTGATTCTTTCTGCCAATGAGCACAGGTTCAATCAAGCCGGAATGTGATCTGCTTCTGGCTTTAGATTTCAAACTGACCCACTACCGGGCTTCAGCGGGCCCCCTTCACCTTCATCTTGAGGCCGTAAACACTTCCGGTCGCAGTGATAAAGAGCAGGTCGTTATCTTTGCCACCAAAAGTCACATTTGTCGTCGTCTCGGGCACGTCGATTTGTTCGATCCTCTTTCCCGTTTTATCGAATACAGCCACACCAATCTGGGTGAGATAGACGTTGCCGTTAGAATCGATGGTCATGCCGTCAGAACCGAGTTTGCAGAAGACGCGTTTGTTCGTGAGCTCGCCATCGGGCTGGATATCGTAGGCATAGGTCCTACTCGCGCCGTAGTCCGCCACGTAAAGCAACTTGCCGTCGGGCGTGCCAATGATGCCGTTGGGTTTCTTCAGGTCGGTCGTGACACGCGTGACCGTCTTGCGGTCGGGCGTGACGAAGTAGACGTCTTGGCCGTCCACCCGCGTGTTGCGGTCGTGATATGAATCGAAATCAGGGTCGGTAAAATAGATGCCGCCGTCCGGACGAATCCACAAGTCATTCGGGCCGTTGAACACCTTGCCGTCGAAGTTCGTCACCAGCACCGTAACCTTCTTGTCAGGCGAAATGGACCATAGTTCGCCCTTATCGGGGGCGACGGCGATGAGATTGCCGCCCTTGTCGAAGTAAGTTCCATTCGCGCGTCCCGCTGGCTTGAGCCAGTCGGAGAATTTCCCGTCTGCCGCGCTCCACTTAACGATCCGATTGTTGGGGTCATCGGTGAAGAACACGTTGCCATCAACATCCGCTGCCGGACCTTCGGTGAATCCATAACCTTCGCCCAATTTTTCCAACTTCGCACCAGGCGCGACGACGGAGGAATCCGCTGCGAAGGTGGGACCTGTTGTGAGCAACAGAACGGCGAGAAATGCGCAGCTGCAGCCGAATGCTTTCATGAGCAGGAGGTTGGGCCAAAATTGGAAATTGTCTGCGGCGTCGGCAACCAGAAATCTTGTCATTTTACGGTTCCTTCCGATAGACCAGCGTTCACGGTCCAGCGGCGCCAGCAATAGTACAGAAGTCGACTGGCTTTGAGTTCCACGCCGAACTCTTCCAAGTGGCCGCTGCAAGCGTGGTCCAAGGTTGCTCCGATGTCGATGCGTAAGAGTGATGAATCGTCGACATTGTTGGTGACGACTAGCCCTGTTGCACGTCTCATGGCCTTTCCTTCCCTTATGATCTCAACGTCTCCTTTGCGGCGCGTCGCATGTTCCTCACCTGGTTTAGTCTTGAGTCTCCCTTCTGGGTGAGCGTGCTTACGGCGACTGCGACCAGCGCGGCGATGACGACGGAGATGGCTGGACGGCGTGCATCAAGGCGATAGTTGTGGGCACGCTGCTGGCGGTGTCCTGGTACCAACTTGTTCAGACGCTCAAAAGTAGAGTGACGCCCAACGTCCCTTTCGCGTGAAAACAGGTTGTTTTCAGGCGATCCACGATGCGCGGAAGTCTAAGGGTGCCACAGATGCTATGGCATATTTCAGCATCCTCTAAGATGTGGCCGATGTAAAGTCCCTCATTCCGGCTTTTCAACCTAGAGGGTCTAGAGTCCACGATGTCTCCAGGGCTTTCGACAACGCAAGTGTCGCTGCCTACAACGCCGATCATGGTGACCCAGCTAGCGGATCTGAAGGCGCCCTGAACGAAGCCTTGAGCGGCTTGTCGAGTAAAAGAAAATGGACGAAAAGTGGAACATGCGTGTGCCGAGAAGGTGCTTAAGGTCTTCGCTGCGGTTCAGCATGGCCATTTTGCCTTGAGGGTTCAGTAAGCTGCATATGCCAGGTTGCATCTGGTTGGTATCAATAGGCGTTTCACCCAGTCCCTGTTTCAGCGGGTAAACCCGGTGCAACTCGGTTGCGTCATTGATCATCAACCAATAAAGAGCGGATAAATCAGAAAAAAGGACCAACCGATGACCAACCAAACTGATAACAGCGCTGCCGAACTAGCTGAGTTAACCGCCGACATTGTCTCAGCATATGTCAGCAACAACCCGTTGCCGGTGACCGGCTTGCCGGATGTGATAGCATCGGTTCATGCTTCGTTGGCCGGACTTGGCACGGCGGTCGCGCCTGCCGTCGAGCCGCAAACTCCTGCGGTTAATCCAAAGAAGTCGGTGACGCCGGACTTCATTATCTGCCTCGAGGACGGCAAGAAGTTCAAATCCCTGAAACGGCACCTCAGCACGGATTTCGGCCTGACGCCTGACGCCTATCGCGCTAAATGGAACTTGCCGCACGACTATCCGATGACGGCTCCGAATTACGCAGCTCAGCGCTCGCAACTTGCGAAATCCATCGGGCTTGGCCGCAAGTCTGAACCCGCCGCACCAGCCAAGAAGGCAGCTGCGAAGCGGAAAGCCAAAGCGTAGTCCGCCGCCACCTGACGCCGTTAAGACTCAGCTATGCCTTGAGGCGCGGCGGACTTGCGCGCGTCTTGCCTCGGGCGCATTGAAAGGGCATGAGCACCGAGCACGAATGGCGACCGAGCTGATGGCCAGCAACCCGCGACTGACCGGCGCATAAGCCAAAAATGGACATGGGATTTGCGTTCCCACGGTGTTTTGACTGGAGGTTTGTTGTCGCCGAATTCGCCTGACAGATAGGACAGGTTTCGGCCGCCGGGACTAATTGTTGATCTTGTCATTTTCCCAAGGGCGCCATCAGATTGCACAATGTCGGCGAGCCGGTTCGGAGATCGCGGCCGCCGGCTTTGCAATCTGAGCAGCCAAAGAGCCCGACATGATCCCAATGCATAGCTCCGTGATTCGCCGTAGGGCAGCGGACGCGGAAACGCACGCCGATGGGGCTTCCAGCCAGCCAGGGTCGTCAAGGTGTTGCTAATATGCAGCAGGGACTGCATCTCTGACTGCCTCGCGCGGAACCACTTCCAATGACTTCCCGTTAGCGTCAAAATGACAACGCCAACGACGCGAGGCGACGAAGATGGAGCTAAACACCAAAACCCTTGAGATGTGCGGTCTTCTAGCCGTTCCGTTGTCAATTCTCATCACGGTACTACTAGCGGGTGCCATTCTCAGCTGAGCCAACTGGACGGTCGACTTGGATATCGGCGGGCTAAAGTCGTTGGCGGCCTCGACGCTGGATCGTCGCCGCGATCAGCTAAACTGACGGCAAATTGCAAATAGAATGGCACCCTGAGAAATCAGTCTTTAAATTCAGCATTTTTGGGGGTGATCCGCTGGTAGAGCTGATGTCGCCGAACTACCGTTCCGGGGCGTCGTCTGGGAGAAACGCAAAGCTCACCCAAGCTGCCCACTCGGGATTATTCCAACAGTTACTCCCGTTGAGGCCAGTTTCCGAACCCATCGTATCTCATGGGTTGCATACCGCCGATCGCGAGACGCGCCGCTTCACCAACTTGTCCGGCGAAAACCAGGCAAGGTCGCGCCCACCCCGATGTTATTTGCTGACCGGGGGATGCAGCCTTGTGTCGAGGGCAAAAGCTTCCTGAAACGCACCTTCGCCACTATTCCATGTCGCGGCATAGACGGCCTGGTCGAGTCGCCACGCAATGAGTTCCGTTCCTCCGAGCGCTATCGGCAGAGCCGTATGCATAGACGCCGTATTCAAGCCGCTCGAGATAATCTTCGACCAGTTCCACGCCGGCGGGAGTGCCCAGCAGATCGATCGGACGGCGCTGGTCGAGACCGATCGCCGGACGCTCCAACCATTGTTCGGCTTCCGCCTGCGTGCCGAGGACATCCGTCGTCTTCGCCAGGATCTCTGCGAATTTCCAAGTCCGTCCGCTCTGCTCCTGGCTAAGAGGCTTGGATGGAGCGTCTTTGCGTCGCTGCCAGGTTCGCAGGCTCATGCCAACCGCCCTTTCGAGCGATGTTTTCTTGTTGATGAAGACCAGTTGTCCGACGAGGTGGTTTAGCGCCGAGCCCGGCAGACCGAGTAGCAGCAGATCATGCGCGTCAAGGGCACTGGTCAATCGACGCGACAATATAAGAGACCCGCCGAGCAATGCCTCCACCCTTTGGAGACCACCGCCTCTCGCTTCAGTAACGACCTTATCCGCCGTAGTCGCCATATGCACCTCCTGTGTCATCTGTCGCATCAAACATGATAGTGACGTTCGAGATTTCAAGTGCGTGCGACACTCGGTTTGGCCCCGCCTTAATATCCCCTATGAATAAGTTTGGAGTGGCTGGGGATGTTGCATTCACATTGCGCGTTGCAGCATTTCTCAAATGCATAGGCTGCTTTAGCGGCGGGCTTGATCGGACACCCCAAACAAGCTTGCGTACAATCGCCTATGCAGGGCTCCGCCCCGCCGTAGGACGGCGGAATTGGGCCGCGGCGGATAACCACCAGGTGCTTTACGAAGATGACATAATCCGCATGCTTTCAGTCACAGTCGCGCCTGGCGAGACGGAGCCATCATCATCGCTGGCCGTCAATCTTCATCATCGATCGGCTGGCATGCGCGACCCCGATAGCGAAGGCAAGGAAATCGTCTTGCCGCTTCCCGCTACCTTCGAGATGCCGCTGATCCTGAAACTGCCGGCCCAACCGGCACATGCCGATCGCAACGTCGACACAAGCCCGATTCACGGCACCCGAGTCGAGCTCAAGCAACGCTTTCCAAAATAGGCGCAACATCATCGTTGCGGGCGCCATCCACATTCGATTTCAGCACAATATCAGCACCCGTTCAGGACGCGGGGCCCTGCCGCTGCGATGCTTGCGGGACACCAACCTGAGAATGGTCATGAAAATCGCCCTTACGGAAGATCTCGTAGCCAAGGTCGGTCGCAAGATCGACGACGCCGGCCCGGCGCCGGGGCAGCGCAGCCTGGAGGATCACCACTACCTTGAGATCCGCCGGCGGCTGCTTGCAGGCCGCCCGCGCGACGTGTGGGTGTTCGCCTATGGCTCTCTTCTGTGGAACCCGTGCTTCGAAGCCCTTGAGGAGCGGCCGGCGACCGTCGACGGCTGGCACCGGCGGTTTTCGCTGTGGCTAACCCGCTGGCGCGGCACGCGCGACCGGCCAGGTCTGATGCTTGCGCTCGACCGCGGTGGCAGCTGCCGCGGTGTCATCTACCGCCTATCCGACCATGACATTGATGCGGCGATCGACCGATTGCTGCGTCGGGAGATGTTGGCAGACCCGCCGACCAACATTCCGCGATGGGTCTCGGTTCGAACCGCAGACGGCAATTTGCGAGCCATCGCCTTCGTCGCTGATCGGAGTGGCCCCGGTTATGCGCCAGCGCTGCCCGAGCAAACCACCGTCGAGATCCTGTCACTCGCCGCCGGCCATGTCGGGAGTTGCGCCGATTATCTTCGCCGCACCGTCGTTCAGCTCGAAGCGCGCAACATCCGCGACGCAACCTTATGGCGGCTGCAGGGCAAGGTCGCAGCCTACCTGGCGTCGTTACAATCGAGAATGCCCTTGCCACCCTCAACCGTGGAGATTGATCATGCATGCGAAGGTTGATGGACCATTTCCCCCCTCGGATATTGCCAGGGAGGCTGTGCACCGTATCCTATCGACGGGCAATATTGACCTTTGTGGCGGTGAAACGGTGCAAATGCTGCACTATCTCGATGGACTGATGCCCCATGACACAGTCATAGTTGCTGGCGAAGGGCGGGCGGGGCTTTGGAAACGCTTTTCCGGCGTCTTTCGGACTTGACCTTTACCGGCTTCTGCCGCTCCGATGATCGTGGCGCATTTAGGCGCGGCGATGGTGCAAAGGCTTGGCACAACAGATCGGCAGCGCGGTTCTCGATCTCGAGCGCGGCACGTTGCGGCGCGACGGCGAGATCGTGCCGGTCAGGCCAAAGACTTTCGACTTGCTTGCCTTCCTAGTGCGCAACCCCGCCCGTGTGCTGAGCAAGGACGAACTGTTCCAAGCGGTCTGGCCCGATACCATCGTGACCGAGGATTCTCTCACTCAGTGCATCCGTGACGTGCGCAAGTGCATAGGCGACGAGATGCAGTCCTTGGTCCGCACCGTTCCTCGACGCGGCTACATGTTTCAGCCTGCCGACGACTTCGCGTCCGTTTCGCTGGCGCCGGCCACCGCTACGGTCACCGGACGAACGCCCGAACCGATGGTGGCCATCCTGCCGTTTCACATCAACGCTGACGATGCGACTGCAAAGCCACTCTTTGATGGTGCGGTCGAGGAGATCACAAACGCACTGTCCTACTTCAAGACAATTGCCGTGCTGGCGCGGCATTCGGCTTTCGCGCTCGCCGAACACTCTGTTCAGGACATCTGGGCGACCGCTGAGCGTCTCGGCGCCGACTATGTCGCGGAGGGCGCCGTCGAAAGCGCTCCCGATGCTTACAGCACGCGCGTGGTGCTGTCTGAGACGGCCTCCGGCCGGAGGGTGTGGGTGCACACGTTTTCATTTCAGGTCAGCGAGATTTTCGCCTTCCAAAGAACGGTGGCGCAACGGATTGCCAGCGCGCTGGTCGCCAACATCGAGAGCGCGGCCATGCGGCGCATTTCCCCCGCACCTGCTGCTAACGTCACGGCCTATGTCCACATCTTGCGCGGCATTGCGCTGCTGCGCAGTTATGGCGAGCGGGTCAACCACGAGGCCCGCGACCATCTGCTGAAGGCGCTCGAAAGCGATCCGGATTCAGGGCTCGCCCACGCCTACCTCGCTCTGGCCGATACGATCATTGGCGGTTACAGTTCCGCACCCCGATCGGTGCTGGACCAAGCGCGCGACCGGGCTCTCCATGCCACGGCCCTCAGTCCCGATGAAGCTCGATGCCATCGCATCCTCGCACTGATCCTGCTCTACCAGTCGCACTTCGACGCCGCAGCACAGCATTTCGCCCGCGCGCTTGACCTCAATCCCTATGATGCTGACACCTTGGCCCAGAGCGGCTTTTTCGAAGCCATTCGGGGCCATGGTGCGACCGGCCTGGCGCTGCTCGATCAGGCGATCCATCTCAATCCGATGCACCCGACATGGTATTATTTCGACAGAGGCGAGGCCCTGCTTGTTCTTGGCCGTTATCAGGAAGCGGTGGCCGCGTTTTCATGCCTGCCGCGCAAGAGCGGATGGTATTGGGCCCGGCTTGCCGCATGCTATGCCCTGGACGGGGACATCGACAGGGCACAGCAGTGCGCCGGGGAAGGACGGCAGCTCGAGCCTGGTTTGACCTTGCAGGCCATCGTCGCGGATCTTCGCTTCGAGCGCGTCGAGGATCGGGAACGAGTAAGGTCCGGTCTCGAACTTGCAGGTTGGGGCGCTAGCGAGACTGCTGGATGATCAGGTTCGACGCTCGACATCATCGCCGGTGCGCTGCTTGCTTTTCAGCCTGGCGAGACGCGCTGCATGACCCCGAAGTTGCGGTCGAGGATCGTCGGCGTCCACCTGCCGAAGATGGCCTTCGCAACGTATTTAGCCAGACAGATTGTTTTCCACCGGAGGAACCGTGCTCTCATTTGGCTGTTTGATAATTGAAGGGCAGTTTTTTCGGACAGGAGACCATGAGATGAAACGGCTTCTTTTCGCATTAGCCATGGTGGCTTTGTCAACGGGCCTTGCCTTTGCTCAGTCGAGCACCAGTGGATCGTCCACGACGACTACCACCACAAAGATGCCGAGCACCAATGATCAAGGCACTGACTCGACCATCACCGGCGGGACCAATCCGAACTCGGCGAGGCCCTGCGCCCCCGGTCAACAGACCGGCAGCGCAAAGCAGGCCGCTCCGGGGCAACAGGATACCGCCGCCAAGACCGCTGCTCCAGGGCAGATGAAAAAGACGACGGAAGGTTGTTGATCAGCCGCTGAGCCGCGAGTCTGACTGGCCCGCGTCATCCACTGGTGACGCGGGCGGATTGTGTAAAGTCTGCTCATGCCTTCGAGCTCGATACGCAAGACGGAACATGATCCGAACAGCAGAATCCTGTCTGTATGGTTTGTGGCCAGCGGCAAACGCTACGAGTTCGAGGACGTGCCGCCTGAGACCTTCGCTGCATTTCGAGCCGCTTTCGCCAAGGGCCGCTACTTTAACGATCATCCGCAATCACTTCCAGTTCGTCAGGCCGACCAGGACGACGATCCTTGATGAGGTTTGCTGTTTCCGCTCTCGCAGACTTCAAATCTCCTCTGGCTCTTCGTTTTGTCGACCTCACCGGCAGCGCAAAGCAGCCCCCGCGATGCTCCGCGGCTGGATAAAGGTGAGGGACCCCATTTACCGGACGATTCGATCATCGATCCGGTCTTGCTGGTGATCTATGGCTGTCGACCACAAACAAGGCCTTCTAGCGAGCGGGCGGCATCAGACATTGCGCTGCACCCCTGAGAGTGCGAGCACACCAGGCTTCAGCCGTTCGTCCTTGCCGTAGTCATCGGCGGCCTGGAAGAATAATCGCGGCGTGTCGTTGATTTCTTCGAGCCTCTTTCCGTAAGCTTCCAGGTGGGGCCTTGCGGCCATCGTCGCCGACGCGGCCCGGCATGTAGGCGACAAAGGGTGCAGCACGTCAAAGCCTGAGTAGCGTAGCAGGCCATTGTGGATCGGCCACAGAACCGTGAGAAATGCTTACACTAGCGCGTCCGCTGGGGAGAATCGTGATCACCGTACTGGTCAGCGCGACCTCGTCACCGATCTCAAATTCCCGAGGCATACTGTGGTGCAACATGGGCTTTGTGCGGTGCTTTTTCTTATTAATGCTGCAAACTGACTTGGTTGGACGAAATCGTAGGTGAATGGTACAAAGGAGAGAGGATGGTGCGCCTGAAGCCCAGTCCGGAACTGTAGCCAATGCGCGTCGCATCTATGCTCTGGCTGCATCACTCGCGGCGGCGACCTCGTTTTGCTCAACCCTCGCCCTGATCTCCAGAAGCTTGCTGAATTTGGTTCATCACATGTTGGGGATCGATATTCTCTGCCAGTTGCGGCAGCTCGTTGTCGGCGGGGGTCGAGACATTCAGACGCGCCGTCAAAGCAGCCATCATCTCGATCAGTCGCGTGGTTTCATGCTCGTTGAGAAGGCTGATCTGCAAGTCCAGTTCCGCTCGGTGCTCGCTGTGTTCAGCCATTCTGTTCTGATTGATCAGCACGAAAGTGGACAAGAAGATTGCCTCGACGGAGGCGACCATGGCCAGGATCACAAAAGTGGGGTCCCAAGCTGGGATGGATGGTATCGCGCCAAGGTTCGCCAGAATCCAGGCTACAAGAATTACGAGATGCAAATAGACAAAAGTCATGCTTCCCGCGAAGCGCGAAACGGCGCCAGCAACTCGCACCTGAACGCCTTGGTTCTCCTCCTGTTGTCGTCTGTGGTCGACCAGAGTCTGTATGTTCTGGCGAAGGACGGACTGCATGTCGGCGGGACGTTGATCACTCATGTCTTTTGAATGCCATTTTGGTGAAAGCGGCGCTCGTCTCCCCCCTCGATACGGCAGGCGGTCTCGAGCTGTGGCGACCAGCCCTGCAATCTTGCCACCATCGCGAACACCGCCCGCGGCGCCCTTACGAACCCTGTGGCCGAAGCCCGAAACGATCAAGGAGAAACCCACTGATCTCTCCATGCAGGCGTGGTGCATCCGCTTGCGCGTCGAACAGCCGGTCCCCAGATCCGGCCACGATGCCGGTCGGCTCGGCGATATTCTTCTAGCTAGCCTTCGACAACAGGCCTGCGGCCAACATTTCGCCAAAGCCAGGCCAGCCTCACAAGCAGCGGCAGCAGGTGTGACGGAGCGGTGCCGATTACCGGTAGGGCCGGGAGTGCGGCCAGCGCAAGATCGAGCCGCGGCGCCGGATAGCCGGAGAGCAGCACCACGGCCAGGGTGGAGCATGCCTGCGGGCCGGCACGAGGGCTGCCCGAGCTCCCCAGGAATGTCCAAGCACGAGATATTGCTCGATACCGTCAATGTAACTATTAGCGAACTCCCGTTGCCTCGCCAGACGGGCCTTACCGCTTCTTCACCTCCTCGACCCGCACCTTGGCACCGTTCTCCTTTGCCATGGCCAGCGCCTTATCCTTGGTGGTCTGACAACGTAGGTTCCGACCATCGCCTGTGCAATTGAAGCCCGCGCCCTCTGTGAGAGCGCGGGCCGATCAGAGAACACCGATCTTCAGCAGGCGATGGAGGGCACCTGCCGCACGCACAACCCTTAGGGACTGTTAATGTTCCATCGAGACTGATTGAAAATCGACTTCCAATCGAGGTCGTCGCTTCTTCGGCGTTGTAGCTGAACCCCACGGCCATACGACCGTTTTTCCACGAGAGAAACGAAGGAGTTCGAACAATGGGGCAAGCTCCTGCGGTATTTAAGGACACATATGGCGCCATCAATTGACAGGGGTCAAATTTAATGACACAGGCAGTGTCGTGAAATTTGGAACGAGCCGCATGTCTAGTGTCCGTGCCTACAACAGCCCCGTGCGCGAGGAAAAAGCGCGTGAGACACGCGAGGCGATCCTTATCGCACTGTTTGAACTGATGGATTCGGCGAGCGCCGCGGACGAGATCAGCACGGAAGCCATCGCGTTGAGGGCCGGAGTACAGCGGCGGACCGTGTTTCGCCACTTCGCGACTAAGGACGACCTGTTGGCCACCTTCTGGCCTTGGCTGAATGCCCGGATAGGTGTCTCCGCGACACCTGAGAGTCTAAAAGACCTCGTCGATGGCCCACGACAAGCGTTCCCAAAGTTCGACACACACGAAGCGGCGATCCGCTCCTCGCTCCACTCCCGGACCGGCCGCGAGATGCGTACAGGCACGGTGGCGAAGCGGCGTGCCAATTTCGCTCACGCACTCGCTCCCGCCATCGCCTCCCTTCCGCCCGCCGAGGCCGAGAAGATCAGGTCGCTAGTCCATCTTCTCTTCTCGGCCTCTGCCTGGGAGGTCCTGAAAGACTACGGCGGTCTCACCGGAACCGAGGCTGGCGAGACCGCATCCTGGGCAATTGAGGTGATACTGTCCGCAGTCACCTCGGGCCACTCTCCAGCGGACGTTACATCGCAAATGAAAGGGACAGGTAATGAAAATTGACGTCACCAACCCCTACGACGGCCAGACCCTCTGGGTCGTTGCCGATCGCATCCGCTTCCTGGGAGGCCTTGTGGGCTCGAACCTCGAACTCATTGAGGTCGAGGTCCCGCCGGGCTCCGGCACCCCGCCGCACAGCCACGCGTCGCCCGAACAATTTTATGTAATCGAGGGCGACCTCACGGTCCGCCACTTTGCCGAGGGCGGCCCGCCCGAGGTGACGGTCGCGAGCCCCGGAACCTCGGTGCGTATCGGTCCCAGAGAGCCGCATAATTACTCAAACGACAGCAGCCACCCGGTGCGGATGCTCGTGCTCATAGAAACTTCTATGGTCGTCTTCTTCCGCGACATCGGCACGGCCGAGCCGCAGACGCAGCCCGACTTCGCGCGGATCGGCGCGGCAATGCAGCAGCACGGGATAGAAATGCTGACAATGGCGGCCTGAGTTGCATCGCAATTTCGAGTGGTTTCGGGCTCTTGCGTCATATCCGGCAACGATGGTCCCCGAAACCATTCCTCCGACAACCGGCTGTGGTGATGGTATTTGCGCCCCTCCGAGAAAGCCATTCGCGAGGGAATCGGGCCGGCGCCAGGCACGGTGGCGACCTTGCAATGCCATATCCAGAGGCGGCGGCCGAGCGAGAGCTCGATCATCACCGTGTACAACGGCCGGGCGATCAAGTGGCCGGCGATGGGGCGCTGGTTGGTTCCGCAGTCTGGATGCCGTGTGCTGCGGGCGTGGCGGCGCCCGGCGCCATCTGCCTTTCCGAGGATGCCTATCGGCAGGTCAAGGCAACGCTCGACCTCTCGGTCCGCGATCTCCACAGCACACAACTCAATAATTTCGCCGAGCCGATCGTGGTCTATTCGCTGCAAGTCGGCAGCGCCGGGACCAAGGCGATCGCTATGTCGGAACCCTCGACGAGCCGGCCGGCAGGGTCAACGCCGGCAAAGCATTCGATCGCCGTCCTGCCGTTCGCCAAAATGGCGACACCGAGCAGGGCTACTTCGCCGACGGCATCAGCGAAGACATCATGCATTCCTTGATCCGCCGCTGCATCAGACCGTTCCGCGTATCGGGTTGACGATCTGAAGTCCGGCGAAGTCCTTTTCGTTATCCGTCACGACCACGCAGTCATTCGCACTGGCGACGGCGACGACGATCATGTCGAGCGCGCTACGCGGCCGGCCGGCCGCTTTCCCTTCTGCCATCAGTTGCGCCCAAATCAGCCCCGATTTGTCGTCGAACGATAGGATGCGGCCGGCAAACAGAGCCTGCGGCCCTTCCGACCCAGAGAACCACTTGTCCAGTGCGTCACGTTTCTTACCGCGCGGCTTCTCCAGAATACCGCGGCGAATTTCCGCAACGGTTAGCGAAGCGATGAAGAGGTCATCGTCGTTCTGCGTTCCCATCCAGGCCAGCAGCGATTCTGAAGGCTCCTGCTTTATGGCATTGCTGATGATATTGGTATCGAGGAGGTAGCGCGTCACAGGTCGACCTTACGCCCCTCTTCTCGCGGCCGGCTGAGGTCGAGATCGGCACCAACCAGAGGCGAGCGACGCAATGCGGCGAGAATACCGCCCGTTTTCGGAGGTTCACCCGCTACTGCCTGCTGTATGGTCCGGCGAAGCCGGCCAGCTTCCGGCCCCTCCTCCGTCAACTTCCGGGCAAGGCTCCTGAGTAGATCGCGGTCGGCGTCGAGCGCCTGGATTTCAAACCGCGCGATGCCACGCTCGGTCAGGCGGGACCGATAATTGTCGATCGCTCTCTTCTGCGCACTGTTGCTCATCGCGTGCCTCCGTGCTTATATCCAGATATATAGCCGTGTTGTCATTGGAGCGCAAGGCTGGGTAGTGGGTCAGTTTGAAATTCGGCCCGACCACAATAGGCGGTTTTGCCTAGGCTCTGTCTGGAAATAGGCGGAAGCGCGAGGCCGCATGATTGGGGCAGGAATGCAAATGCAGCTGCGGAAGAAATCTGGTTTCGGGTTTTCTTCCATTTCCCACAAATTTTCGGGATTGTGTTTCGCACTATACCGGTCCTGATCAGCCTTTGCGCTTCAGCAGATCTTTTACGATTGACGCACTTCGGCTGTCCCGACTTCTCTCTCATTCTTTTATACGGGCGTTCCACGCAATCGGCCATTACATTTCTAAATTTGCTCGCTTTATACGTCGTTCCCAGCGGGAACCCTAAATTTCATGGCTCGTCGCCGGCAGTTACCAGCCGTAGCTGAAGGTGGCACCGCCACCGCCATTGCCGTTCTGCCCGACGTTGGCGTCGGTGGTCCTACCGAACTGGAAAATGCCGTAAGCGTTGTCATTGCCATTCTGCTGCAGCGTGGCGGAGTGGCCATTGCCCTCCTGCTGGATGATGCCCAGATTGCCGCGACCGTTTTGTCCGATGCCAGCTGCGTTTCCGTGTCCGGACTGACGAATGCTGGCACCATGCACGCCGCGATACAGCGAATAGAAGCGCAGTCCAGTCGCCAGGGCGCCAGCGTCGCGGACGTTGCCGGGGGCAAATGTCACCGAAACCCAGCCGCCGGCGTAAGCCGGTGCGGACAGCGCCGCCTGGCCGATGCTGCCGGCAACGAGAACGGCGGCAAGAGTTTTCAATGTATTCCGGGTCATCTTGGTCTCCATTTTCCGGCTGCTCCGGTCTTGGCCAACCTTCTCATTTGGTGGCTGAACCCTCCCGGAATCCTTCGTTCAGCTGTCGTTCAGTCATTTTTTCTCCCGGCCTGACGTACATAGAAAAAGGGCGTCGATTGCCGACGCCCTTTTCGTAAATCTGGCGATCCGATCAGGTCGCGCCGCCGAGCCGCTCGGCGCAGCTGATGCTCTTGCCATCGACCGTCAGCTCGAGCCTGGCGTCATAGACGCCGCCCTTCGCGTCGAGCGTGACAGCGCCGAGCGTAGCTGGCTTGCCGGGCGCTGTGCTGAAGGCGCCATCCTGCTCGATATTGGTGCCGCCGGTGCGAGCGGCACTTTCAACATGGAAGGAATAGGTGCCGCTGACGCTTTTGTCGGCATGGACGAGCGCCTCCAGCGAGACCATGCCGCCTTCCTGGGTAGCCCGGATCTCGCAGCGCACCGGCCCGAGCGACTGGCCGGCGGTGGCCATGGTCGCCAAAGCGCCGGCCGGGATCAGAAGCAGGGCGAATGCGGTCATGACGCTACGGGGAAGTTTGACGATGCTTGGCATGGTTCGTCTCCTTGGCATTCGTGGGCCGCGGACTGTTTCCGCGGCCGCCCAGCCGGTGCTGCTTATGGGCAGGCCTGAACGAAAGCGGCGACATTGCCGCTGCCGCCTTGGCTGACATTGGCATTGCAGCCGCGGCCAACCTGCACGCCGGCAGCAATGTTGCCGTTGCCGTCCTGGGTCAGGATGGTGGTGTGATTGGAGCCGAACTGGGCGACGCCTGCGACGTTGCGATTGCCATTTTGATAGGTGGCGCCGTAGTTGCCGATCCCCTGCTGGCCAATGGCCGAAAGGTTATGGCGGCCGCGCTGCTGGCCGATTGCCGTGTTGAAGCGGCCGTCCTGGTAAACCCGGATACGGTTCTTGAAGCCGTTCTGGGCGCCACCAGCCGAATTGGACCAGCCATACTGCTCGATGCTCACGTCGTTGGCCATGGCCGGGGCAGCGACGGCAATGCCGATAAGAGCGGCGAGCGCGGTTGCGGTGAAAGAATTGCGGATCATGAGAGCGTCTCCTTTGGCGGACGGGACCGCGAGTTTGAACCGCTTCGTTTTAGGAGATGCAATTCGAACCGATGCTGAAGGTGGCGTTCAGCCGTGGTTCAGGAGGCGCAGCGCGTGAGAGGGCCGGTCAACTTGCTTTCGGACGCTCCATTGGTTGAGACGCGGTTCCCTCGACCAGTGGTTAGCAGCGCCTCTCAAGTGCGACTGCAGAGCCGCCGAGTCCCCTGAGTGAACTGCTGTCCGGCAACGGCCAATGACTTTTTCCAGTCGGCCGGAACTCAATTTCCCGATCGTAGTTAAGCTCAACGTAATAAACCGGTCGTCGCCTAGGGCGACGACCGAACCGAGGAAGACTAACATGGTCCAGGCCAATGAGATGAAAGAGCATGCACGCCAAGCGGCGGAGCAACAGAAGGAAGCTGGCGCCGGGCGGATCGACGAGATGGCTGACGCGATCCATAGCGCTGCCCATGAGCTGGAGAAGCAATTTCCACGAAGTGCTGACTACGTTCACGACGCCGCGTCACGTCTGGAAGGCACAGCCGCTGCACTGCGTAAACGCAGAGTCGAGGATCTGGTTAAAGACCTTGGCGATTTCGCACACACTCAGCCTGCGGCGTTCTTCGGCGGAGCCATTCTGGCAGGGATCACTCTCGCGCGGGTTCTGAAGAGGTCTCCCGGCCCTCAGAAGCACGGCGGAACGCACCCCTGACAGGAGAAGAAAATGACAACTCTCGGACATAGCCGGTCCATTCCGGACATATTCTCGGATGTCGTGTTGCAGTTCACGACCCTGCTTCGAAAAGAAGGACAACTTGCCCGCAGCGAGATTTCGGAGAACATAGGCCGTGCTACGGCCGGATTGAGCCTTGTGATTGGCGGCGCTGTGCTGCTCATTCCGGCGCTGGTCATACTGTTTCAGGCCGGCGTCGCCGCTTTGGCGCCGGCACTTGGAATCACAGCCGCCGCATCGGCCCTGATCGTGGGCGGCATAGCTTTGGTGTTGGGTCTTATCTTCCTTCTCGTGGGCATGAACCGGCTCAAAATCAAAACGATGATGCCCGACAAGACCATTCACCAGCTTCAGCGGGACGCATCCGTTGCAAAAGAACAAGCGAGGCATCGCCATGACTTACACAGAGCAGCTTGAGCGCGAGACGGAGCGGACACGCTCGCAGCTCGTGGACACACTTGACGAACTGAGGGCCAGCGTCACGCCTGGCCAAATTCTGGATCAGTTCAGCGACTACGCCGGTCGAGGCGATGCCGGTGAATTCTATCGTGGCCTGCGCCATCAGATGGCAAGAAATCCGCTGCCCGTCACCTTAATCGGAGCCGGAATCGCTTGGCTGATGTGCGCTGGCCCGGCAAACGGCAGAGCCGCCGACATTGGCACACGCCCCAAGCCCGAAGGCAGCGACCTGGACCGGATGAGTGACAAGATTGGGGGCGTCGCCGACTCAGTCACGGAAGCTGGTGCGGCGGCCGGTTCCCAAATTAGGGATGCAGCTGGGCGCCTGGGCGCAGCCGCTGGGGAGAATGCTCAATCGGCGGCAGCATCTATCTCAAGGACGGCATCCTCGACTTATGACGCGGTGGCCGACAGCACCAGCCGAACAGCGATGGCGATCGGCGGTTCGGCACGAAGCCTCGGCCATGGCCTCGCATCGACCACTCAGAGCCTGCTGAATTTCTGCCGCAATGAGCCGCTTGTCCTGGCGGGCATCGGCCTGGCAGTCGGCGCGGCAATCGGTGCGGCTTTGCCGCCCTCGGAAGTGGAAGATCACCTGATACGCGATAAACCAGGCGGTGCGACAGAAGACCCACGCAGTCCGGAACCCGGCCGACATCGCCAGTCCGGAGATGGTACTGAACAACCCACTCCGTCCGGCGAGAAAGAGGTTGCCGCTAAGACAAAAGAAGAAGGAAAGGAGCCAGCAAGGCCGGCCGTGCCCGCGGCAGCGGCAGAGCCAGACACGGCCAACAAAGCAGCCTCAAGAGAAAACACCGCGCGCACACCGCAGGCGAACGAAGAGCACGACAAAGCAGGGTGATGACAACGACTGCCACCGGCCAGCCGGAGAACCGCTCCCTTCACAAGAGGGATTTCACTCCATTTTGGGTTCCTGCGGCTACTCTGGTTCTGCTGGCGTTCGGATTCTCACCACGTCGATACGCCGCTCCAGCTGCTGCGCCGCTGCATGAGGAAAACACTGACGCTGGCCAGCAGTGCCTGACCAATCGGTTCGCAAGCTGGAGGAACATCCTTCTTCGCGTTAAGACGGGCATCACAGAACACCGCGTGTTTGCCATTGCTGCGGGAATCGCTTTTTACACCATCCTTGCCATTTTCCCTGCCATTGCCGCACTGGTCGCCGTCTACGGATTGTTCGCCGATCCGCAGACTATTGCCTCACACTTCGACCGCATCTCAGGCTTGCTACCCGCCGGAGCACTGGAAGTTATCCGCAACCAGATGCAGCACATCGCCTCGCAGCGAAGCGGAACTCTTGGGCTGGCATTCATAATCGGTCTTGCCGCCTCGCTGTGGAGTGCCAACGCCGGCGTTAAGGCACTCTTCGATGCCCTTAATATAATTTATGGCGAGAAGGAGAAACGCGGCTTCTTCCGCATCAATGCGGTTTCTTTGGCCTTCACGATGGGCGGGATCGTCCTGGGGCTACTGGCAATCGGCGCTGCCGTGGCGGTCCCAATCCTGTTGTCGTTCGTCGGACTGTCTGGGGCGACGGACCTGCTCATCCGAATTCTGCGCTGGCCTGTGGTGCTTGCAATCGTCGCGCTCGGCTTCGCCCTCCTCTATCGTTTCGGTCCGAGCCGGCAGAGAGCGCCATGGCGCTGGATAAGTTGGGGCAGCGCCGTCGCGGCACTCGGCTGGCTGGTCGGATCGTTTCTGTTCTCCTGGTATGCGGCCAGTTTCGGAAACTATAATGAAACCTATGGTTCGCTCGGCGGGATCATCGGTTTCCTGATTTGGATCTGGATTTCTTCCATTGTCATCTTGGTTGGCGGCGAGCTCGACCATGCAATGCAAAACAGTAACGCGCGCTTCAACAACCCAGACTCCCCACCATTCCGCAAAAAGGCTGCGTCACCTGTCTTCGATGTGAAATCGACGAACGACCGGCGCCAAGGGTAGCGGTAGCGGCAATGTTTCAGCGGCAGGAACCATTCCATGGTGGGTGAGTTCGGCGTGTAAACCAAGTTCCGAGAGTTCCGAACATGCCAGAACTTGATCAATCAAGGCAGAAGGCTATTGCCGAAATCGTGCGGCGCTGGAGTGGCACGGAAATCCTGCGCCGGCACCTGCGCAAGCTCTTAAACTGGCAGGTGGAGCCCGAGCTGCCCCCAACATTGCTTCATTGGCCGATGAACTTGATGAAAAAAAGACCCGATGCCCAGCCGGAAGATACGCAGCGTTGAACGCTCTGCCCCGATGACGCGACGATATGACATGGAAAGAACGCCTGAAGGCACGTGGGACGTCATCGACGTGTTCACCGGCATGCCTGCCGTCGAGTTGGGCGTTCCGTTGATCGACATGCCTGTCGAAGAGGCTGATGATCTGGTCGAGCTTCTCAATTTGCGCGACAACAAGCGGCGGCGAGGCTAGGCAAAACGGAAATGTGCCTTGTCACCCGAGCGGCCCGGCGTCGAGGGGTCTGGGGGACTGGCGCCGAGCCTAACCGGTACGGGGTACTTCACCGGCTGCTTTAATGTGCTCTTAAGCTAATGTAAGTGCAAACGCAAAGACGCGACGGAGGTCCCGTCGATCCCTATTCACCCGGCCTCTTGGCTTGGCACATTCCGAACGTTGATTTCGCTTGGTGAACCATTGACCACTTAGGTTTCTCCCTTGAGGAGGAGCGATGAGGCTGCAAGCAGTTTGCGGGCCCGTGGCCACCGCCAACGAGTTGGTCGAGGCGGCGATCCGTTTCATCCCGGTTGGCAAGCATTGTCTCGGGTCAGGGACACCATCGCCGCAGTTCGTAAGGCCGGCCCCGTCCTAAGAGAGTCCGACTGGAATTGGTCGAGATCATCATGAACTGAGCGACGGTTCACGGTCAAATAACTCTGTTAATAAGTATCTTATTACCGTTTGGCGTCATATCGCCCGAATGAAACGTCAGTACCGATAGGCAACTTGGCTTGGGGGATTCGATGAACCGGTTGCTTGTTGGCGCGGCAGTGCTTGCCGCGAGTGTCGTGGGCGCGGATATTTCTGCCGTCTCTTATATTAGCAGAAGCGCAGGGATAGTAGTGTTCGCGCAGGAGAGCCGGGGCTCTTCCGCGGCCACAGGAACATCTGCTGCCGGCTTCGGGAATGGCGGCGCGGCACTGGGATCAGGCGCACAGCCGGCAGGTGGCACGCCAGCGTCGGGCACTGCGGCGCCGGCGGCGGGAGATGCAGCATCAAGTGCGGCAACCGACAGTCCGGATGCTGCGGCCAAGGTTGGCGCCAAGCCCGCGGATGCCAAGGCGACAGATACCAAGGCTGCGGATGCCAAGAGCAGCGGCAAGGCGGCCAAGACGACCGACACGGAAGCCGCCCCCGAGGCGCCGGCCGCCGCAACTACGCTAGCGACCACGACCACGACCAGCGGCGATCCAGAAGCCATTGGCACGCCGAAGGTGGATCTGCCGAAGAGTTCGGGCAACGGCAATCTCGGCTATTCCATCGGCATCGATGTTCCTGCCTTCCATGGCATCGAGCCGCAGATCGCGCTGAACTATAACTCATCCCGCAAGAGCAAGCTTGGTGGCCTTTATCAGGGCTGGCTCGGCTATGGATGGGGGCTCGATGGTCTCGATGTCATCGAGCGGGCCACGCCGGGCTATGGCATGCCGGCCTTCGATGCCAACGACATCTACCTGCTCGACGGCCAGGCGATGGTTGCCTGCGTGGCTGGCATGGTTTCGCCGTCGTGTGCGACCGGCGGCACGCATGCGACCGAGAACGAGAGCTACCGCCGCGTTGCGCTGAACAGCAGCACCAATGAATGGAGGGTGACCGACAGGGATGGCACCGTCTCGACCTTCCGCTCGGTAGCGGCCGTTGCCAATTTGACGCCAACCGCCGGCACGCCGGCCTATGACCTTGCCATGAGCTACCGCTGGCTGCTGACCTCGGTCGCCGACACCAACGGCAACAGCGTTTCATACAGCTACACCTGTCCGGCCAGCCCGGTTTGCTATCCCGACAGCGTCAGCTACAACGGCACCATCGTAAAATTCTACTACGAGACCCGTCCCGACCTGATCCTGATGGGCAATGGCCGCGACATCTCTCTGACCAGCCAACGCATCAAGACGATTGGCATCACCGTTAGTGGCGCGGTGCGCGGCGCCTATAGGCTCACCTATGACCAGGCACCGTTCTCCAACGCCTCGCGGCTGACCCAGGTCACCCACTACGGCACCGATGCAACAATCGCCGTCGATGGCACCATCGGCGGCGGCACCGCCAAGGTGCTCGGCCAGATGACCTATCAGAGTACCGATGGCGTGTATGGGACGGTGACTGCTTCACTCGGTTTGAGCTTAGGTAGCGTCGCCGTGCCAAGGCATGTCGGTGATTTGGATGCCGACGGCCGGGACGAGATTTATGGCGACTCCATCCAGCGCGTAGACCTATGTACCCACAATCAAGGTCCTTGCCCTGCCTTGCAGCGAACCAAATACATATACAAATTCAATTCGAATGGTACACAGGCTGGAACGGCGTCTCTGCTTCTAGATAATTTACGAGGTTGGGATTCAGATCCCAACCCCCCGACGTATTTCTCCGAGCCCGGCCGTTTTCTGGCGAGCAAGAGCACCTTGGATTTCGCCGACTCGGCCATCCAGCCTTTTGTCAATGGGGCTACCGGTCAAGTTACCTACACGGCAACCAAGTCGATCATCAAGACGGATGCCGCGCTGGGGCTGACCAAAGCTGCCTGCGTACCGACTGGCTACCAATCCGTTTGTGATGCGCTGCCTGTTGCTCCACCGACGGCGTCTGCATCCATCGTGACCGACGTGGATGGCGATGGCATTGATACGCTCAACGTCGTCGGTGGCAGCTCGCCAAAAATAGTAGTCGGCGTTGGCGATTTTCTCGGTAATGGTCGGCAGCTGCCGCTATTCTGGGGTAGCGGCGGAACGGCAAGGAAGGGAGCGCTTTCGAACGGCGTTTGGCAGCCCAGCGGAACGTCATTCGGGATCAGCTGCCCCGCACAGGGATCCGGGGGCTACGGCACCTGTGTCTTTGCCGACCTCAACGGGGACGGTGCGACGGACGTCTTCCGCTACAATGGCAACGATGACAGCGTCGGGCTTTGGCTGTCGACCGGCATTGGTTTCAAAAGCTACACCATGTCCTCGATGGCGGGAACCTCTGCCATCCTTCGCGATTTCGACAATGACGGGCGAGCAGATGTCATCACGATTGGTGGCACGGTGACCACTCAGCCGGACAGGACCGGCACGGTCAGGATCTTCTCGTTGCGCCCCTCCTCGACTTCGATGATTCCGGTGCAGTTCACGCTGCCAGCTGGGATGACTGCCGGGACTGTGGTTGGCGACTTCAACGGTGATGGCTTGCCGGACTTCACTAACTACACCAGCATGATCATCTCGAACGCCGGCACCGGCAATCCGAACCTGCTACGTTCGATGGTGACGGAGCTCGGCGGGACGGTCGCGGTGGAATACACGCCGTCGTCGACCTGGACGAACAACTACCTGCCGCAACTGGTGCATGCGGTGACGAAGCTGTCGGTGAGCGACGGCCGTGGCCAGACGGCGGTGAGCACCTACAGCTATGCCGGGGGCAAGTACGATCCGGCGGCGCGCAAGTTTTTGGGCTTCGCCTCGATCGTCGAGACCAGACCGTTGGCCAATGGCGAGACGGCGCCTTCGAAGATCGAGACCACCTATCGGCAGGATCTGGCAAGCTACGGCCTGCCGTCGCTGACGGTGTGGAAGGATGGCGCAGGCGCCGTGCACAAGCAGGTGGCCGAGACCTATGCGGTCAACACGGCGACAAAACCCTACACGGTGCAGAACACGGCAACCGACACGACCCCGACCGAGAACAGTGTCGTGCGCAGCCTGCGGGTCGAGCGGCTGTTCGACGCCTATAACAACATCACCAGTATCAAGGACTATGGCCGCACCGATGTCACCGGCGACGAGACGTTTACCGAGCGCTTCTTCTCGCCCAACACCAGCGCCTACATCATCTCGGCCCTGATTGCCGAGCGCACGCATGCCGGGCTTACCGGCACGGATCCCTATGTCAGCTACAAGCACAATTATTATGACGGCAACACCACCGATGTCTGGGCGGTGCCGACCAAGGGCAATCTGACCCTGGCCCAGATCTTCAGCGATGTCACCGTGGGCAAGACGGTGAACCAGTATTTTGCCTACGACAGTTTTGGCAACAGGATCGCGGCCAGTAACGACCTCGGCCACAGGACCGAGTGGGATTTTGATGCCACCTATCACCTCTATCCGGTGACGCAGCGTAGCCCCCGCTATTTTGCCACCGGCGGCCAACTGGCCGACACCCGCTTCGTCTCGATCGCGACCTACAATCCTGTGTGCGGCCTTCCCGCGACCAGGACCGACTTCAACGGCCCGGTGAAGACCTTCGCCTACGATGCCTTCTGCCGGCCCTACCAAGTGTCGCAGAGCGTCACCGGCGCCTATGCCAAGACGCGGTTCGAGAACGAAGCCAATCCGGCAACACAGGCGCTGGTCAAGTACACGCTGTTGCCCAACGGCGCCGGCGAGGATTTTACCCGCTCTTATTATGACGGGCTCGGCCGGGTCTATCGGGTGGAAACCCCTGGAGAGACGGCGGCCGGTGCAAGGCGTATTGCCGAGACCGACTACGATCTTCGCGGCAATGTCTTGCGCACCGCCTTCCCGCGCTTTGTCGGCGATACGGCGCAGTGGACCACCAACAGTTACGACTGGGCCGACCGGCTGACCCAGACGGTCAATCCGGATGCCAGCCAGCGCACCTACCTTCATTTCCTCACGGACACAATTGGCACGCCCAACCCACGACTTTACGCAGTAATCCTGACCGACGAACTTGGACATCAAACCAAAACCTGGTCGACGACGCGGGGCGAAATCGCCGGCATCATGCGCGACCAGGTCCAGGGCGGGCTGAACCTGACGGAAAGCCGCGGCTACGACCTCCTCGGCCGACTGATCGGCGTCACCGATCCCGGCGGCTCGACCTGGGCCTACACCTACGACATGGTCGGCAACCGGCTGTCGGCGTCGGATCCCGATCTCGGCAACTGGACCTATGTCTACGATGCCGCCAACCGCCTCATAAGCCAGACCGATGCGCGCGGTACGGTCACGACGCTCGCCTATGACCAGATGGACCGGCTGACGCTGAAGACGGCAATCGTGCCTGGCGGCGGCCCGGTGACGCTGACGCAGAACACCTACGACCAGGCGGCATCAGGCTATTACAACATCGGCCAGCTGACCCGCTCGGAAAACGCCGCCGCCGTCCAGCTCTACAATTATGACGGTCTCGGCAAGGTTGCCCGTCAGGATGCCACCATCGCGGGCATCACCAACACCACGTTCAACGTCCACGACGGCTCCGGCCAGAACGTATATGTCCAATACTTCCCCGTTCAGCTCGACTTCGGTTCGAACACCAACCACTTGCAGTACACCGCCGGCAACAGGCTCTATTCCGCTCCCGGCTTCATCACCTCGACCATCTACGAGGCTGACGGCCAGACCAAGGAGATCACCTACGCCAATGGCGTGAAGACCACCTTCACCTACTCTACGACAAGGCGCTGGCTGACGCGCATCACCACCACGCTTGGCGCAACCACAATGCTGGATCGGCAATACACGCGCGACAGCCTCGGCCGCATCACCAACATCGCCGGGCTCTCGGGCACGGGCCCGAACAGTTGGAACTATGTCTATGACAATGCTGACCGGCTGATTTCGGCCGACAATCTCGGCGACAACACGCTCGACGAAACTTATGTCTATGCCGCCAACGACAATATGATTTCGCGCACCCGTGTGGCCGGCAGCTATGTCTATCCCTCGGCGAGCGCAGCTCGTCCGCATGCGCCGATATCGGTCGGCGCCAATGCGATGGCCTATGACGCCAATGGCAATCTGACCTTGGACGGCAGCCGCACGCTGGTCTGGGACGAGGCCAACCGGCTGAAGACGGTCACGCGCGCCTCCAACACCGTCAATCTCGCCTACGGCCCGGACGGAGCGCGTGCCAGGAAGTCATCGAGCTTCGCCACGACGCTCTATCCCGACGCCAATGTCGAGATCGATCCGAAGACACCGGGCGCGGAAATCTACACGCGCTACCCGCATCCCGACATCAAGGTCGTCGGCACGACCAAATACTTCCTGCACCGCGAGCATCTGGCCTCCGTGCGCCAGGTCACCGACATGTCGGGCACCGTCGTCGACAGCACCAGCTACGCCACCTATGGCGAGAGCCTCAACACCGGCTTCCAGACGCAGAAGAACTACATCGGCGAACGTTTCGATCCCGAGACCGGGCTGCTGTATCTCAACGCCAGGTACATGGACCCGGTGCTGGGACGGTTCATCTCGCCGGATGACTGGGATCCGACAAAGGAAGGCGTCGGCACCAATCGATACATCTATGCCCAGAACGATCCCGTCAATAAGTCAGACCCGAACGGGCATGTGTTCGGAGATTGGTTTCATTCTAAAAGCGATCGAGATGCGGAAAACAAATCCAGTGGCGATGGTATGCAGTCTGCCGCAGACAAGCTGAAAGAGAATAGAAGTTTTATAAATAACTATATGGCAGATCAACTAGAGAAAGAGGCGGCACGCTATCGTGCACGAGTTGGCAAGACGACATCTGAACTGATGGGAATGGACTTTGCGCATCTTCTAGCAAATGTTCCGCCGATTGTTGGCGGTGAAATGCCAACGTCGGCCGCACCAACACTAAGCCTACCATCCACTGCCACGAATGCCCTAGCCGTCTTCGATGGAGAATTTGCGACGCAGCAAGTGCTCGGCACTACGACAACGCCGGCAGGTCGCACTATCATGTTCCATGCGGCCGATCGGATGGCCAATCCGCCGCCTGGCCGTGCTCCAATGTCTCCGAAGGAGGTTGACAGCCTCCTCGATGGAGCGACAAGTGTGATAAAGCGGACTGAGCATCCTGACGGTGCGACGCTGACTCTTCAGAATAGCAACATGCCTGGTAAACCACGAGCAGTCGTCGATGAAGCTACAGGGCAGAGGGTGATAACCGTTATTAATCGAAAGATTAGGTCAAATGAGTAATGCTGAGCTGTATTCAATGATATCAAAATTCATTTCCCGAACAGATGTAAGTATTGATATTGCTAACGCAATCGAGTCTTACATCGATGACAATTTTGGCGAGGATGAATTTATGAAGGAAACTGTTGAGATACTTGCCAGGTATAGACCCGGTGGCGGAGAGTTTCTTTTCGACACAGACTTTGTTTCAGACCGCCTTTCCAAAACAATTTCCTACTTGGATTCGAAATTTTCTCGAAAGTGACGTTTAGATCTGTGATCTGGAGTTGATCGTTTGCGGGAATCGCTGGCCGGCTGGTCAGAAATTACACCGCCATCTTCGATGCTCGTGTGCATGCGACATCGACGTGCGCCCGAGTCCCGAGCGTCTAACCGGTGCTCTGCTTGATCGCATCACCCACCACGTCAACATCCTCGAGCTGAACGGCGACAGCTATCGTCTCGCGCAAAGTCATGCCCGAAAGGCTGGCTGAAACCCCTTCAAAAATCGCCGCGCAGGCATCAGCCGAACGCCTCTTCGATGCGCTTTCTGATGCGCTGGCTGGCGGCATAGCCACAGTGGCGCGTGGTCCGGCGATCGATCGCCGAACGACGGCCGTTCGTGTTCTGCGCTACGTGTGGTGTCACCTTCATCGAGCGCAACTCGTTGACGAAGTCCTCTGCGTCATAGGCCTTGTCGGGGCTGCGTCGTCGACGCCGATGCCGATGAACCAGCGGAACAGGAGGTCGTATTCCAACCGCTCCATCAAAAGCCGTTCCGAGCGGATCGAATAGAACGCCTGCAACAGCATCGCCCGCAGCAGCTTCTCCGGCGGGATCGATGGCCGTCCGATCGGCGAATACAGCGCCGCGAACTCACGCTCTAGCGTCGACAGGGCTTCAATCACGATCGTCCGGATCGCCCGCAATGGATGATTGCGCCGAATCCGGACTTCAAGGTTCACGTAGCTGAACAGTTCGCCAGTTCGATCGTCGCCGCCGCGCACTCGTCGCCTCCGAATCCCTTCGGAGCCAGTGAATCATCGCTGCGGTCCGGTGGCGAGGGCCTTTTTCAACAGATGGGGTGATTGGGGTCTCGCCCGAGCCAAGGTGCGGGCGGCTGCTCCTGTATGGATGTTAGAACGTGGTCGCCTTG